>DATLGR010000374.1:0-10584 GCA_035540415.1 Burkholderiales bacterium
CGTCTACGCGGTGTACTCGCCGCTGCAGATTTTGTTCCGGCCCGCGGTCGGCTTCTTCATTCCCGGCCGGGAGGTCTGGCACGCCTACGCGGGGCGCGGCCTCGCCGCCAACCTGCCCGAGGCGAGCGCGCAGACCCAGCCGGGGTGGACGCAGGTACGGTGGTCGGGGCATGCCGTGCGCCTTGGCCAGGACGGGGAGCGGCTGGTGCTTTCCCTGTCGCATCCCGGCGGCGCGGCCGAGCTGCGGCTTCACGAGCGCGGGTTTGAGTGGCGCTCCGAGGCGGATCCCGACGCCGGCTTGCAGCGGGTGCTATGCGATCTGGCGGCATCCGGATCTCTCCCGCAAGCCGTTACCGCGTCGCGGGAGGGGTCGGTGGTCCGCCTGACGGGCAGGAGCTGACCGTGCTGAAAAGCGAACGCCTGCTGCAGCACCCGCAAGGACGCTTCCTTCTGTATGCCGACCGGGCGCTTGCGCACACGCAGACCGTCTCGGATTTCGGCCTGGAATGGACCGAGCTCGATCCCTATCGCGACCTGGAAAGCCTCTCGTACAGCCATCTCTTCGCCCGGTTTCTGCTGCCCCAGCGCTTTTTCGAGGGCAAGGCGGTGCTCGATCTGGGCTGCGGCAACGGCCGGCTGGCGGACCAGCTGATCGCGCACACGCGCTCCTACGTCGGCGTGGAATTAAGCGAAGCGATCTTCGCTTTCGACGTCGCCGCGCCACATGCGCAAAAGGTGACGCTCGTGCGCGCCTCGATGGAGGATGTCCCGCTGCACGACGGCGTTTTCGACGTCGTGCTGTGCTGGGGGGTGCTCCATCACGTCCGCGATCCCGATGCGGGCTTCCGCGAGCTGCGCCGGCTGGTGAAGCCCGGCGGTGTGATTCTGCTGTTCATCTATCCGGACGCGTACGCCCCGCGCGAGAACCTGAACCGCCTGTTCCGGCACGTGCCGGACGACGCGTTACGCGATTTCTGCGCCTGGTACTTCAAGACCATCCGGCAATGGGGCGAGGCCGACCTTCATCTGGCGTCCTCCATCTGTAATGCGCTATCGGCCGGCCTCAAGCTCGATAGTCGTTGGGAGCTCCTGCAGATGTTCGACGGGCTGGGCCCGGCCTACCACCACCTCCTCGAGGGCAGGGTGGGGAGCGCATTTCCCGCCCCCTGGCGCGTGCAGCGGCGTCACTTCGGCTGCTACTACATCGAGCGCGCGCCCGAACCGCACAAATGAAAAGCCCCTCCGAAGAGGGGCTTTTCGATTGAAGCGAACCGCTTATCCGCGGCAGGAGGCCGGAAAGTATTTGGCCGGGGTACCCTGGCAGACCCACGTCACGGTGCCGCCGGAGAACGTCGGCGTCAAGACCATGGTGACGTTCGCGCCGACCGAGGCGGAGGTGGTGTCGCCGATGATGGTGATGATGCCGCCATCGGTAACGCTTCCGCCCGTGACTTTGCCGACGGCGGTGACCGTGAGGCCGGCACCGGCGGTCGTCAGGCCGTTGTCCGTCTGCGCCTTCTCCGTCACCGACGTGCGGAACGCGCTGGCGGCGAGCACCAGTTCCGACACCTTCGCGCGGATGGTGTAGTCCTGGTAGGCGGGCAGCGCCACCGCAGCCAGAATGCCGATGATGGCGACCACGATCATCAGTTCGATCAGGGTGAAGCCCCGTTGCAACGATTTCATGCGTTTCTCTCCCTTGGTTTGTTTGTACCGAAGGCCTACGTGCAGCCCTCGCGCTATAGTCAGCACGAACCTTGCCAACGGGGGCGCGGTGGCGTGAAATTCATGCAAGCTATTGTTTTTATATATTAAATCATTTACTGGGGGCGCTCCTGCTGGTAGCGCGTCACAGTCAGTTTGCCGCGACGTGACGCGATTCGGCAGGCGCTGTCGTCTTTCGTCACTCGATACGGCGAGGCACCTGTGAACAGGTTCACGGAGCGCCTGGAGGCGGCCGCCGCCCTGGGGATGCAGGGCCGCTTCGAGGAGGCGCTCGCGCTGGCGCGCGAGCTTGCCGCAGCCAATCCGAGCCATGCGGAGGGCTATCTCCTCTGCGGCAATAGTTTGCGGGGGCTCGGCGCAACGCTGGCGGCGGAGGCCTGCTATCGCAAGGCACTTGCCCTGCAGCCCGGGCTCGCGGCCGCCGGCTACAACCTCGGCATGCTCCTGCTCGAGCAGGATCGGCCGGCCGAGGCGGAGCCGCTGCTTGCGGACGCCTGGTCTCGCGGCATCGGCTTCCAGGCGCTCGTGGGCCTGGCGAAATGCCGGCTCGCCAGCGGCCGGGGCGAAGACGCGCTGCGCGCGGTGCGTCAGCAGCTCGAAGCGGAGCCGGACGATGCCCAGGCGCACGCGCTTCACGGCTTCGTGCTGCAGACCTATCGCTTCGAGCCCGAGGCGGCGCTATCGGCTTATGCAGCGGCCCTGCGGCTTGGCCTCGACAGCGCGGAGCTGCACGCGAACATCGGCATCGCCCACCAGGATCTTGGCGCGTTGGACGAAGCCATCCGGCAGTACGACCTCGCGCTCGCGCGCGATCCTGGCTACCCGCGGGCGCGCTGGCAACGGGCGCTCGCGCGCCTGCTGCAGGGTGAATTCGCGGCGGCGTGGCCGGACTACGAGGTTCGGCTGGAGCATGAGCGCCGTGTTCGCTCGCCGCGCTTCAAGGCCTGGCAGGGCGAGTCGCTGTCGGGCCGACGCATCGTGGTCGTCGCAGAGCAGGGCGTCGGCGACCAGATCATGTTCGCCTCGTGCGTGCCGGACCTCGTCGCCCAGGGAGCGAAGGTGACACTCGAATGCGAACCGCGCCTCGCGGCGCTCTTTCGCCGGTCCTTCGAGGACGTCGCCGTGCACGGCGTTCGGCCGGGCGAGATCGCGGTGCACGCGGCAGGCGACTACGAAATCCACGCCGGCAGCCTGCCGCGCTACCTGCGCCCGGACTGGGCCAGCTTCCCGCGCCGGCAAGCCTATCTGCGCGCCGATGCCGCAGCGGTGGAGCGCTGGCGCCTGCGGTTGGCATCGGCCGGACCGGGGCCGTTCATCGGATTCACCTGGCGCGGCGGCACCCTGCAATCGCGCTCGCCATTGCGCTCGCTCGAACTCGTGCGCCTGGAGCCGATCTTTCGCGCGCGGCAGGCGACCTGGGTCAGCCTGCAGCACGGCGTCGATGCCGAGGAGGCGCCGAAGCTCGGGCAGGCGCGCGGGCTGCGCCTGCTGCATTTCCCGGAGGCCATCGACGAGCTCGACGAGCTCGCGGCGCTGATCACGGCGCTCGATCTCGTCGTGACGGCGTGCAACTCCGTGGTTCATCTCGCGGGGGCGCTGGGAGTGCGCGCGCTCGTGATGGCGCCGTTCTCGCCCGAGTGGCGATACCTTGCGAAAGGCGAGCGCCTGCCGTGGTACCCGTCGGTTCGCGTGGTTCGCCAGGCACGCTATGGCGACTGGGAGAGCGTCATCGCCCAGGTCGCGCAAGAGGTGGCGGCCGCGCCTACTCGAACCGGAGCGCCTCCACGGGGTTGAGCCGCGCCGCCTTGCGGGCCGGATAAAATCCGAAGAACACGCCGATGGCAAAGGCGAAGGCCACCGCGAGGACGACGGCCTCAGGGGCGACGATGACGTGCCAGCCGGCGAAGCTGGCGATGACCGCAGCGCCGGTCACGCCGATCGCCGCCCCGGCGAGGCCGCCGATGAGCGAGAGCGTCACGGCCTCCACCAGAAACTGCCCGAGGATGTCCCGCTTCCTCGCCCCCACCGCCATGCGCAGGCCGATCTCGCGGGTGCGCTCCGTCACCGAGACGAGCATGATGTTCATGATGCCGATGCCGCCGACCAGGAGCGACACGGAGGCCACGGCGGCGAGGAGCAGCGCGAGCGCGCGGTTGGAAGCCTCCTGGACCGCCATCACCTCCGCGAGGTTGCGGATGGAGAAGTCGTCGTCCGCGCCGGGAGGAAGGCGGTGGCGCTGGCGCAGGAGGGAGCGCACGTCTTCCTCGAGCGCGCGAGTGGACACGCCGTCGGCCGCCTTCACCCAGATCGTGCCCACCGAGCGCTGCTTGGCGGCGCTCGCCGAGCCGAGCACGCGGCTGCGCGCGGTACTGATCGGCATGAGCACCACGTCGTCCTGGTCGCTGCCCATCAGGCTCTGACCCTTGCTCTCGAGAACGCCCACCACCACGAACGGCACGCGGCGGATGCGGATCACCTGGTCGAGCGGGTCGGCGTCGCCGAAGAGCTGGCGCGCCACGGTGTCGCCGATCAGGCAGACCTTGGCGGCGCCGGCGAGCTCCGCGGGCTCGAACACGCGTCCGGCCGCGAGCGGCCATTGCCGCACATCGAGGTATTGCGGCGTGACCCCCAGGATCTGCGTCGACCAGTTGGCGTTGCCCCAGACGATCTGGGCGCTTCCGCGCAGCGCCGGCGCCGCGAGCGCCTCGGGGATCTCGCGGTTGATGGCCGCGACGTCGTCTTCGGACAGCGTCGAGGCGGAGCCAAAGCCCATGCGCACGCCGCCCGCGGTGACCGCGCCGGGCGTGACGAGGAGCAGGTTGGAGCCGAGCGCGCGGATCTGCTCGTCGACCCGCGCCTGCGCGCCGGCCCCGACGGCGATCATGACGATGACCGCCGCCACCCCGATCACGATGCCGAGCATGGTGAGGGCGCTGCGCAGCTTGTTCACCGCGATGGCGCGCAGCGCCACCTGCAGGAGCTGCCAGGCGCTCAATGGCCGACCCCGGCGGCGAGCAGCCGGCCGTCGCGAAAGCGCAGGACACGGCGGGCGAAGGTCGCCACCTCGGGCTCGTGGGTGACGAGGATCACCGTGATTCCCTGCGCATTGAGCGCCTGGAACAGCGCCATGATCTCCAGGCTCGTGCGCGAGTCGAGCGCGCCGGTCGGCTCGTCGGCGAGCAGGAGCAGCGGCTGCGTGACGAGCGCGCGGGCAATGGCCACGCGCTGCTGCTGTCCGCCGGAGAGCTGGGAGGGATGGTGGTGCGCGCGGTCGCCAAGCCCCACGCGCTCGAGCATGGCCATGGCGCGCTCGCGCCGCCGCCGCCGCGGCTCGCCGGCATAGACGAGCGGCAGCTCGACGTTCTCGAGCGCGGAGGTGCGGGCGAGCAGGTTGAACTGCTGGAACACGAAGCCGATGTGCCGGTTGCGCACGGCGGCAAGCTCGTCGCCGCTCATCGCCGAAACGGCGCGGCCCTCGAGCAGGTACTCGCCCGCGCTCGGCCGGTCCAGGCAGCCGATGAGGTTCATGAAGGTCGACTTGCCGGACCCCGAGGGTCCGGTCACGGCGACGAACTCGCCGGCGGCGACGTCGACCGTGACCCCGACGAGCGCGGCCACCTCGGCATCGCCCATGCGGTAGCGCCGCGCGAGCTGCCGGGTCCGGATCAGCATCAGAACAGGCGCATGCGAGGCAGGCCGCCGGCCGGGCCGGCCTTCGCGCGGCTGGCCTCGACCGTGCCGACGACAATTTCCGCGCCCTCGCCGAGGCCGCCGCCGAGGATCTCGGTCGCCGAGCCGTCGGTAAGCCCCAGGCGCACGTCGACGGCCTTCGGGCGGCCGTTCTCGAGCACGTACACCCGTCCGGCTGCCGTACCGCGCGCGCCGCTTTCCGCGAGCAGACGCTCCCAGGTCGGGCGCTGCTCTGGGGTCAGGATCTCGCCGATGCGCGCATTCGTCTCGGCGCGGATTCGCTCGGCCTGCCGCCGGCGCTCGCCGTCGGACTTGAGATCGCGCACCCGCGCCATTTTCTGGCGCGAGTCGGCGAAGATCTGCTCGAGGTGGGCCTTTTGCGCGTCGCTCGGCTGCAGCTCCTCCAGCAGCCGCGCCCGGAACTGCTGGACCGCCGGGCCGCCGGCCTGCTGCGCCGGCGCGGCATCCGGCGGCGCCGGCGCGGCGGCGGCGCTCGGGCGCCAGCGCAGCGCGGCGTTGGGCACCTTGAGCGCCTGCTGCCGCTCCTCGATGACGATCCGAACGTTGGCAGTCATTCCCGGGAGCAGCGCGAGATCGGGGTTCCCGGCCGAGATGATGACGGTGTAGCTCACCACGTTCTGGACCGTCTGGGGCGACTTGCGGATCTGGCGGATCTCGCCCCCGAAGCTGCGCCGCGGGAAGGCGTCGACCGTGAAGCTCGCGGGCAGCCCCTGGCGCAGGCGCCCGACGTCGGCCTCGTCGATGGCCGCCTCGACCTGCATGTCGCGCAGGTCCTGCGCGATGGTGAAGAGCACCGGCGCCTGCAGGCTCGCCGCCACCGTCTGCCCGGCGTCGACGTTGCGCAGGATCACCGTGCCGTCGACCGGGGCACGAATGATCGTGCGCTCGAGATCCACTTGCGCCTGACGCAGCAGCGACTCGCGCTGCTTGACCGCCGCGAGCGCGCTTCTGACCTGTGCCTCGCCGACCTCGATTTGCGCCTGCACCGCCTTCAGTTGCTGGTGCGTGGTGTCCAGCACGGTGCGGGCCTTGTCAAGCTCGGCGGGGGAGATGAACTTGCGCTCCACCAGGGATTTCTTGCGCTCCAGGTCGCGCTCGGCCTCGAGCAGCGTGATCCGCACGCGGCCGACTTCGGCGTGCTGCGCGGCGAGGCCCGAGCGGGCCACCGAGACGGCGCTTTCCGCGGCGTCGAGATCGGCGCGCGCCTGGTTGACGCGCAGCTCGAAGCTCGCCGGGTCGATGCGCGCGATCACCTGGCCCTTCTTCACGGGGGTATTGAAGTCGGCGTGGATTTCCTTCACCTGACCCGAAATCTGGGAGCCGACCTGCACCGTGGTGACCGCATTGAGCGTGCCGCTGGCGACCACTACCGCGGCCAGCGGGCCGCGTTCCACGCGGGCGAGGCGGTAGTTCACTTCCCCGGTCTCTGCGCGGGACTGGAGCCACAGCCAGCCGCCCCCGACGACGGCCGCAGCCGCTGCGACGACGAGGAGCTTCTTCAAGGTGGATGTCAAGCCTGTTACCGGCGGCGCGGCGATAGGCCGCGATTATCTTCGACGCGCGCCACCGGGGAAAGGTTCAGCGCCGGCGTCGGAAGACGCCCGACTTCCCGCCCGATTTCTCCTCCAGGCGAAGGGCGTCCATCTGCATGCCGCGGTCGACCGCCTTCAGCATGTCATAGATGGTCAGCAGGCCGACCGCCGCGGCGGTGAGGGCTTCCATCTCCACGCCGGTCGGGCCGCGACATTCGACCCGCGTGGTGATCGAGATGCTGGCGCTCGCGCGCTGCAGCTCGAACTCGACGCCGACCCGGGTGAGGGCGATCGGGTGCGCGAGCGGAATCAGGTCGGCGGCGCGCTTGGCGGCCTGAATGGCGGCGATGCGGGCGACGCCGAGCACGTCGCCCTTTTTCGCGCGTCCGGCCGCCACACGGCGGAAGGTCGCCGGCTGCATGCGGATGCGCCCGGAGGCGACCGCGAGCCGATGGGTGGAGGCCTTGTCGCCGACGTCCACCATGTGGGCCGCGCCGCGCGCATCGAAGTGGGTCAGCCGCCGGGTCGCTTTGGTCGCCATGGCGGGCGGTATCATAAACGCATGCGCCTCACGGCCTTCGTGCTCGCCGGCCTGCTCGCGGCCATGCCGGGCGCCTCCTCGCAGGGTCTGCCGGATCTCGGCGGCAGCGCCGACGCCGCGATCTCGCCGCAGGTCGAGCGTCGCCTCGGCGAGAGCATCGTGCGCGACCTGCGGCGCGAGCCGAGCTTCATCGACGACCCGGAGATCTCCGAATATCTCGGCATGATCGGCACCCGCCTGACGCAGGTGACGCCGGGCGTGCGGCACGAGTTCGAGTTCTTCGCCATTCGCGATGCCGCGATCAACGCCTTTGCGCTGCCCGGCGGCTTCATTGGCGTGCACACCGGCCTGCTGAACGCCGCCGAAACCGAGTCCGAGCTCGCTTCCGTGCTCGCGCACGAGATCGCGCACGTCACCCAGCGCCACATCGCCCGCATGCTCGGGCAGCAGCAGCAGATGCAGCTGCCGGTGATGGCGGCGCTCGCCGCGGCGGTGCTGCTGGGGCGGTCGCGGCCGGATCTCGCCTCCGGCGCGGCTGCCGCCGCGCAGGCCGGGGCGGTGTCGCTGCAGCTCTCCTATTCCCGCGAATTCGAGCGGGATGCCGACCGGGTCGGGCTGCAGGCGCTCGCCGCCGCGGGCTTCGATGCCCGCGCGATGGCGAGCTTTTTCGAGAAAATGCAGCGTTCCCAGCGCGTCGCCGACGACGGGACGGTGCCGGGGTACCTGCGGACCCACCCGATGAGCACCGAGCGCATTGCCGATGCCCAGAACAAGGTGGCCGCGCTGCCGTACCGGCAGCACCTGGACAGCGCCGAGTTCCACTTCGTGCGCGCCAAGCTGCGCGCCGAGTCCGGCGATGCTGCCGATGCGGTCCAGCACTTCAGGCGCTCGGTGGCCGAGCGGCGGTTCGCCAACGAAGCGGCGGCCCGCTACGGGCTCGCCACCGCGCTGCTGCGTGCGCGCCGCGCCGAGGAGGCAGGCGCCGAGGTGCAGCGGCTGCGCACGGCCGGCGGCGCGGGGCCGATGGTCGATACGTTGCAGGCGCGCGTCCATCAGGCGATGGGCGACGTCGCGGGCGCGGAGCGGCTGCTCGCCGAGTCGCGCGGCCGGCATCCGCACTCGCGCCCCGTCCTGTACGCCCACGTCGGCCTGCTGCAGCAGGCTTCGCGGCACGACGAGGCGGCGGGTGCGCTGACCGAGGCAGTGCGCTTGTACCCGGGGGATTCCCGCCTGCGCGCGCTGCAGTCCCGCTCGTACGCAGCGCTCGGCAAGCGGCTGCTGCAGCACCATGCCCAGGGGGAGTATCACGCGCTCCAGGGCGCGCTGCCCGCCGCCATCGAGCAGCTGCAGCTCGCCCGCAGCGCGGGCGACGGCGATTTCTACCAGCTCTCGGTCGTTGATGCGCGGCTCAAGGAGCTGCGCGCTCAGCTCCTCGCCGAGGGCAAGCGCTAGGGCCGCGCCCGCTCAGCCGCCCTGCAACGCGGCCAGGCGCGCCTTGGCGAACTCCACGAAGTCGGTCACCAGCCGCGAATGGAACCGCTCCTTCGCGTACACCGCGGAGAGATGGCGGTTGAGCCTGGGCTCGAGCGGCACCCGCACGAGCTGCCCGAGCCGCGTTTCCTTTGCGACGGTCGCGCGCGACATGATGGCGAAGCCCACGCCGGTGGCGGCCACGCCTTTCTGCGCCTCGGGACTGCCGAGCTCCATCACGACCTGCAGCGATTCGGGGGAAACGCCCGCCTTCGCGAGGTAGTGGTCGATCACCTCGCGGGTGCCCGAGCCCGGCTCGCGGGTGATGTAGGCATGCTCGGTGAGGAGCTTGGGCGTGGCCTGGTCGAGACGGGCCAGCGGATGCGACGGGGCGCACACCACGAAGAGCTCGTCTTCACCGCAGACATCGGTCACGAGCGAGGGCAGGTGCGATTCGCCCTCGATGAAGCCCAGGTCCAGGCTGCGCTCGGCGATGCGGGCCTGCACCGCCTCGGAATTCGCCACCACCAGGCGCGGCAGCACCGCGGGATAGCGCGACTTGAATTCGCCCAGGATCTGCGGCAGCAGGAATTCGGCGATCGTGGTGCTCGCGCCGATGAGCAGCGGCCCGGCCACCTGCCCGCTCGCCTCTCGCAGGCGCGTGTCGAGCTCGGCCGACAAGGCGAGGATGCGCTCGGCATAGTCGAGCGCCATGGCGCCGGCCGGCGTCAGCGTGATGCGGCCCTGTGCCCGGTCGAAAAGCCGGGTGTTGAACTGCTCCTCGAGCTGGCGGATCTGGAACGTCACCGCCGGCTGCGTCATGAACAGCGCCTCCGCCGCCTTGGTGAAGGAGAGGTGCTTCGCCACCGCGTGGAAGACCTGCAGGCGCCGGTCCGCCATGGATCGATCGGGCTTTCTGTCGTTGAGGGACTTTATTCAAGCATAAAAAACATCCATTCGGCGGCACGGGCGGCGTGCTAGCTTACCGCCCCATGTCGCGACTGGTTGCGCCTCATGGAGGCGGCGGGCTCCGGCCCTTGATGGGGGACCCTGCGGCGGCGGCCGAGGAGCAGCGCAGGGCCCAGACACTGCGCCGCCTCGTGGTGAGCTCGCGCGAGAAGGGCGACCTCATCATGCTCGGCATCGGCGGCTTCACGCCGCTCGAGGGCTTCATGGCGCGCGCCGACTGGCAGGGCGTCTGCGATGCCTTGCGCACCACGCAGGGCGTCTTCTGGCCGATCCCGATCACGCTCTCGACCGACGCGGAAACCGCCGGCGCGATCGCGCTCGGGAGCGAGGTGGCGCTCGCCGATCCGGACGAGCGCGAGCGGGTACTCGCGGTCATGACGGTGGAGGAGAAGTACCGCATCGACAAGCAGCACGAGTGCCGCTCGGTGTTCCGGACCACCGACGCGGCGCATCCGGGCGTGCAGATGGTGATGCGGCAGGGCGAAGTGAACCTTGCCGGCCCGGTACGCGTGCTCTCCGACGGCGGCTTCAAGGCCCGCTACGGCGAGTTGTTCCTCACCCCGGCCGAGACGCGCGCCGAGTTCGAGCGGCTGGGGTGGTCGCGCGTGGCGGCCTTCCAGACGCGCAACCCCATGC
>DATLGR010000375.1:0-12443 GCA_035540415.1 Burkholderiales bacterium
ACGTGGAAGTCCAGGCCGTCGGCGACGAGCGCCATGCCCACCATGAAGAGGAAGCTGAGGGCGAGCATCTTCACCGTGGGATGGCGCGACACGAAGCGCCCGATCGGCCCGGCCGCGACCATCATGAGGAGCACCGAGGCGACGACCGCCGCGACCATGACCGGGATCTCGTTGACCATGCCGACCGCGGTGATGATGGAGTCGAGCGAGAACACGAGGTCGATCACCGCGATCTGGGCGATGATGCCGGCGAAGGAGGCGGCGACGCGCGCCTCGTGCGTGCCGTCGGCGCCCTCGACCAGGCCATGGATCTCCCCGGTCGCCTTCCACAGGAGGAACAGGCCGCCGGCGATCAGGATCAGGTCGCGGCCGGAAATCTCCTCCCCGAGCACCGTGAAGACGGGCGCGGTGAGCCCCACTATCCAGGCGAGCGTCAGCAGCAGCGCGAGGCGCATGAACATCGCGAGCCCGAGCCCCAGGCGGCGCGTGAACTCGCGTCGCGCTTCGGGCAGGCGGTCGACCAGGATCGAGATGAAGATGATGTTGTCGATGCCGAGCACGAGCTCGAGCGCCGTGAGGGTGAGCAGCGCGATCCAGGCCTGCGGCTCGAGAAAGATTTCCATCGCTAAGCCTCGCTTCGACGGTCGGTGGGGCGGCGCTCAGACCACGGCGCCGTCATGCTCGTCGCGCACCTTGCGCGCGGGACGCTGGACGAACCGGGCGCGGTCGACCTGGAGCCACATGAGCAGCGGGGCCGCCACCAGCACCGAGGAATAGACGCCGACCACGATGCCGATGGTGAGCGCGAGCGCGAAGTTGTGCAGCGCCGGCCCGCCGAAGAGCAGCATCGTGGTCGCCATGATCTGGGTGCTGCCGTGCGTCATGACCGTGCGCGAGATCGTGCCGGTGATCGCGGCGTCGATGGCGTGCGGCGTGCTCGCGCCCCGCAGCTTGCGGAAGTTCTCGCGCACGCGATCGAACACCACCACCGACTCGTTCACGGAGTAGCCGAGGATGGCGAGCACGGCCGCGAGCACGGCGAGCGAGAACTCCCACTGGAAGAAGGCGAAGAAGCCCAGGATGATCACCACGTCGTGCAGATTGGCGACGATCGCGGCGAGGCCGAACTTCCACTGGAAGCGCAAGGCGAGGTAGACCACGATGCCGAGCGCCGTCATGAGCAGCGCGAGCGCGCCGTACTCGGCGAGCTCGCGCCCGATCTGCGGGCCGATGTACTCCACCCGGCGCAGCTCGGCCTTGTTGGCGTCCGTGCCGAGCACCTCGAGCACCTGGCGCGAGACCTCGGCGCTGCCGCGCCCGCGCTCCGCCGCGAGACGGATCAGCACGTCGCGCGACGAGCCGAAGTTCTGCACCTCCGCCTTGAGTCCCGCGCGCTCCAGTGCCTGGCGGACGGCTTGCGCGTCGGCCGGGCGCTCGTAGCTCACCTCGAGCAGCGTGCCGCCGGTGAACTCGATCGAAAGGTGCAGGCCCTTCGTGGCGAGGAAGAACACGGCCAGCACGAAGGTGGCGACCGAGATGATGTTGAACAAGAGCGCATACCGCATGAACGGTATCGTTCGCCGGATCTTGAAGAATTCCATCGAAGCCCCGTGAAAAGGCACCGCGCGGCGCGCCGCGCCGATCGCCATGCCGGATGAAAGAGGTCCTGCTCGGTCCGCCGCGAGCGGCGGAAAGGCTCAGCCCGGTGGGGGGCCGGTGGAATCGGGGCGAAGGGCCTCGCGGGCCGGCGGCGCGTCTTGCCGGCGGCACGCGAGGCTGCGCGCCGGCGGCGCGGCGCTGCACGCCGGCCTTGCGACTGCGCCGGCATGGGCGCGCAGGTCCGGCGAGGTCGCCTCGAAGGCACGCGCCTCGTGCGACAGCGCGGGGCGCTGATCGAGAGTGTCGAAGAAACCGCTCTGGGCCAGCACCAGGTCGCGCACCGGCTCCGAGGCGAAGGCGGCGAGCGCGATCGCCAGCGCGAGCGCTACCAGGCGCCAGGCGTGCGACGGCTCGTTGACGGAAGAATGCTGCAGGAGCGCGGCCAAGGGCCGCATCTTAGCGGGACGCTGCGCGCTGCGCCTTGCGTCAGCCTGACGCCTGCGGCCGGGGTCGGCCTAGCGATCCTGCCGCGGCCAGACGTAGCGCTGCTTGAACCAGAGGCCGGCGTAGTACTCCGCGATGGGGCGGCGGTCGCGGTTGATCGGGTAGGGAGCGAGCCGTGCGAGGAGCTCCTCGCGCCCGGCCTCGAAGCGGGCGTTCCATTCGATGTCGGCGCGCTGCGGTGGCGGGAACCCGGCCAGCATCTCCTGCCGGCGCGACGGGCTCTCCGAGAAGCGGCCGTTGGTCGCGAGCAGGTAGGCATCGTGATTGCGCAGCACCCGGTAGCGGCGCACGTCCTCGAACACGGTGGCGACGGTCTTCGGGATGACGTGGTACTCGTCGGCCCACACCATGAGCACGCCGTCGGGATTGAGGCGCGATCGGGCGAGCTCGAAGAACTCGCGCGAGAACAGGTTGTTGCTGTAGGCCGTGGTGGACCGCAACGGGTCCATGTGGATGACGTCGAAGCGCGCCTCGGTCCGCAGCAGGAAGCGGCGCGCATCGTCGTACACGATGTCGATCCGGGGGTCGCTCAGCAGGCGCTGGAAGACCGGGATCTTGAGAAGATTGCGCATCAGGGTGCCGTTCAACTCCACGAGCGTCAGGCGGCGCACCTCCGAGCTCTTGAGCGCCGCCTCGACCGTCGCGCCGGTGCCATAGCCGATCACGAGCACGTGGTCCACGCGCGCGGCCTGGCTCTGCGCTTCCACGGCGCCGCCGTAGAAGTCGGCGACGTGGCCGAGCCGCCCGCCGTGCATCAGGCCGTTGATGTAGTTGTACACGCCGCCGCCCTCGGGGGTGACGGTGACCACGACGCCTTCGATCCCCTCCTCGATGTAGGTGTGGTTCTGCTTTCCGGGGATGTCGTGGATGGCTTCGTACAGGCGCGATTTGCCCGGGAAGGCGACGAACACCAGGGCGAGCACGCCGGCGAGCGCCGCGCGCTGCGCGCCGGCGCCCAGCCCGGATCGCAGCGGCAGAAGGAAGAGAAAGGCGAGCCCGATCAGCGCGAACAGCCGGCCGGTGCCCTCGGTGCCCAGCTGCGGCAGCAGGACGAAGCCGGTGACCACGCCGCCAAGCACGTTGCCGGCGATGGTGACGCAGTACACGGAGCCGACGGTTCTCGCCTCCTGGCGGTTGTCCGGGTAGGCGAGCGACGAGAGCAGCGGGAAGCAGGCGCCCATCATGAGCGTCGGGATGAACACGAGCAGCGCGGGCCAGAACAGGATGTCGACGGCGGTGAACGACTGCTTGATGAACACCGCCCAGGACGTCAGCTCCGGGAGCTGGAATGCGGGGTGCAGCTCGACGTTGAACGAGGCATGGGTCAGATGACGCAACGGCGTGTGCTCGGTCAGGTAGTAAAGGCCCATGAACGAGAGCGCCGCATAAGCGCCGATCCCCGCCTGCAGCGCATAGAAGAGTCGCGCCTTGTCCACGTGCGGGCGCCGGGCGAGCACCCGGTGGATCCCCCAGCTGCCCAGGCCGATGCCCAAAAGGTAGATGCCCAGCACCGTCGAGAAGCTGTAGGGCGAGGCCTTCACCAGGACCTCGACCAGCCGGAACCAGGCGATCTCGTAGCCGATGGCGAGGAAGCCGGCGATGAAGATGAAGGCATAGATGGCGCGCGGCACCGGCCGGGGCTTCGCGCCCGGCGCCGCCAGGGGACGGCTTTCCTCGCGCGGGATCGCGGCGGCGATAAGCAGGGCGAGGGCGAAATTGATCGCCGCGGCCACGTATAGCGTGACGTCCAGCCCGAAGAAGGAGACGAACGCATAGGCGCCGAGCAGGGCGCCGGCGGCGGCGCCGAGGGTGTTGACGCAATAGAGCGTGCTCACCGCCGAGAAGAAGCTGCGGTTCATCCCGGCCAGGATCTTGGTCAGGATGGGGAGGGTCGCGCCCATCAGCGTCATCGGAACCGCGACGAAGGCGAGGATCGCCGCGAAGGAGGCCGTGTGGCTTGCGCCGGCGGTGGCCCGCCCGAGCGCCTGCAGCAGCACCAGGCTTAGTGCGCCGAACAAGCCGATCGCGAGCTCGGTGACGAAATACAGGCGGGCGCGGTTCCGAACCCGCTCGGTGAGCAACCCGCCGAGGTAGGCGCCCAGCCCGAGGCACGCCATCGTGGTCGACACGATGAGCGTGATCGACACCGAGCCCACGCCGTAGTACACGGTGAGCAGCCGCTGCCAGACGATCTGGTAGAGCAGCGCCGAGAAGCCGGAAAGGAAAAAGATCGAGAGCGCGACGGGCAGCGCGCGCTCCTGGATGTTCCAGCGCCACCCCGCGGTGGCGGGGCGCGCAATTCTTTCGACGTTGCCGGACATGATCCTCCCGGGGGCAGCGCCGCCATCCTAGGCGGCGCGCTGCACGCCGCGTTGCGCGGGCGTCGGGAGAAACCCTAGCCCGGACGGATCACCGGTTGGATGCTTCAGTCGCCGTCGCAATCCCGCACGGCCGCGCCCAGGCCGCGGCGGTATTGCGCCACCCGGGAGGCCGGGTCGCTGCAGATTTCCCATTTGTAATGGGTAGGCCGCTCCGCGCGATCGGCCTGCTGATGCAGGCGCGCGAGGAGCTTGGCGCGGATGGTGTCCGCCGGGGAGCGGCCGGTCGCGGCGCCCACGCAAAGCAGACGGCCATGCGCGTACAGCGCATAAACGCCTGAATCGTTCGGCGCGCCGCGCACCACGGCCTCGCGGAACGGATAGAGAGGACTTGCGAGCGGCATTGCCGGAGGAGCGCGCTCCCTGCCGATCCGAACAGCGCGCGCGCCGCCGTTATTCCAGGCTGTCGCGGAGCTGTCGCGCCGCTGTCGTGCAGCGCGCGATAGCGGGGGGCGCGCGACGCGAGTAGCGTAGTCGCATGCCGGCAACGTCGTGGCGCCCGGCGTGGATCGCGGGCGCCTTGGTGGCTTTGAGCATCCTCGTGCCCGCGTCGATTCTCGGGTTCGTGGCATGGCAGGAGCGCCAGCGCGTGATGCGCGAGGGCGAGGACGGCGCGCAGCGCGCCGTGTCGGCGATGCGCGAGCACGCCATCAAGGTGTTCGACATCCAGGTCGTCCTGCTGCGCCAGGTCGAGCGCCGCGTGGCGGGGCGCGACTGGGCGGCGATCGAAGCCGACCGCGAGCTGCGAC
Source organism: Burkholderiales bacterium (assembly GCA_035540415.1). GTDB lineage: Bacteria > Pseudomonadota > Gammaproteobacteria > Burkholderiales > SG8-39 > SCGC-AG-212-J23. The sequence goes on from DATLGR010000375.1 coordinate 5,231, forward strand.
GCATGCTGGCCGAGTATGCCGAGGGCTTTGGCCACGTGGCGAGCATCGCGCTCGTCGATGCGCGCGGCACCGTGCGCGTCGTGAGCCCCGGCGAGCCCGCGCGCGGCGACGTGGTGGCCGACCGCGACTTCTTTCGCGTGCACCAGGAAGGCCACGACGGCGTGTTCCTCAGCGCGGGCTTGACCCATCCGCGGAGCGGCGAGGAGCTGCTCGCCGTGAGCCTCGGCCGCCGCGGCCCGGGCGGCCGCTTCGAGGGCGTGATCCTGATCAGCGTACCCGTCGGCTACTTCGCTGACTTCTGGGAAGAGTTCACCTCGCCCCCCGGCCGCCGGGTCGCGCTGGTCCGCGAGGACGGGGCGCTGCTCATCGCCCACCCGGCGCACGGCGCGCGCACCGAGGTGAGCGCGGCCTTCCGCGAGCACATCCGCCGCTCGCCGGTCGGCCTCTACAGCGGCGTTTCGCGGGGCGACGGGCTTGAGCGCATGAAGTCGTACGCCAAGGTGGGCGAATATCCGGTGTTTATCCGCTTCAGCGTCGGAGTGCGCGAGATCCTCGCCTCGTGGGAGCGCGAGCTGCTCGGGCTCACGGCCTTCGGGCTGTTCTCCGCCGGCGCGCTCACGGCGCTCAGCGTCGCGCTGCTGCGAAGCGCTGCCCGGCAGCAGCGCGCCGAGGAACGGCTGCGCGAGGCACAGAAGATGGAAGCGCTCGGCCGGCTCACCGGCGGTATCGCGCACGACTTCAACAACCTCCTGCAGCTCCTGAAGAACAACCTGTATCTGATCGACCGCCGCGCTGAAGACCCCGGCGCCGCCCGTGCGTTCGCGCGCCAGGCCTCACGGGCGGTGCAGCGCGGCGCCGACCTCACGAGCCATCTCCTCGCCTTCGCGCGTCGCCAGCCGCTGGCCCCGCAGGCCGTCGATGTGACCCACCTGCTGCGCGACGCGGCTGCGCTCCTGCACGGCACGCTCGCCGCGGACATCGAGCTCGTCGTCGCGCCGGCAGCCGACACCTGGCCGGCGATGATCGATCCGAACCAGGCCGAGATGGCGCTGCTCAACCTGGCGGTCAACGCGCGCGACGCCATGCCGGAGGGCGGGACGCTCGTCATGCGCACGGAAAACGTCATCATCGGTCCGCGGCACGAGGACCCGCCGCTGCGCCCCGGCGACTATGTGCTTCTCAGCGTGGGCGACAGCGGCATCGGCATGGACGCGGCGAACGCCAAGCGTGCGTTCGAGCCGTTCTTCACCACCAAGGCCGCGGGCAAAGGTTCCGGCCTCGGTCTGAGCCAGGTGCACGGCTTTGCCGCCCAATCCGGCGGCGGCGTGCGCATCGAAAGCCGGCCGCGGCAGGGCACCACGGTGAAGCTTTTTCTGCCGCGGGCGCCGGCAGCGCCGGCGGCGCCCGCCGCGGCTGCTCCCGCCGCGGGGCACCCGCGCGCGGGCGACGGCCCGCTGCTCCTGGTGGACGACGATGCCGCGGTCCGGCGCACCATGGCGGCGGCGCTGCGGGAGGCAGGCTACCAGGTGCTCGAGAGCCACGGCGGCGCCGACGCCCTCGAGCGCCTGCGCGCGGAGCCGCATGTAAGCGTGCTCATCACCGATCACCTCATGCCGGGGATGAGCGGCACCGACCTCGCAACGCACGCGCGGCGCCTGCGCCCGCACCTCAAGGTGCTGCTCGTCACCGGCTACGCGGAGCTACCGGATGCGCTGGCCGAGGCCTGGCAGGGCACGGTGCTGCGAAAGCCGGTCGACCCGGAAGTGCTTCAGGAGCACGTGGCGCGGGCGCTGGCCTGAGGCCGCTGGCGCGGCGGCTCAGCGTCCGGGCGTCGCGGCGGCACCGCCCGGACCCGTCGTCACGCCGGCTCCCGCGCCCGGGCCCATGCCGACGCCGCCGGGACCGATCGGCCCGGTGATCCCCGCGGCCCCCGCGGCCTCCTCGCGCAGGCAGCGCTCGCGCTCCTCGGCGACCAGCGTGTGGCAGCGTCCGCTGTGCGTAGTGGGGGGCAGGTCGCGATGCGCGCCGCTCACCCCCACGCTGGTGGCCGCGCCGCTCGTGACGTTGGGCGAGCCCGTGGAGCGCGGCGCGGTGCCGGCGGCGCCCGCGGTGTCGGCGCTGGTTCCGGTCGAGGGCAGGCCAAGGTCGGACCCGGGTTGCAGCTGCGCCAGCGTGGCGGGAGCGATTGCAGCCAGTGCCGCGGCCGTGGTGATGATGAGCAGGTTGCGGGTCATGACATCCTCTGTGCGCGGGCCATTCCATTGACGCGACGCAATCCGCGTGCCTGCCGCGCCAGCGCGAGCGAGCGCCTGAGCACCGGGGCGAGCGAGCGGCCGCCGGCGCCGCTCGAGCGTGCCCGGTCGGCCTCGCGCGCCGCGGCGCGCTCGAGCAGGCGCCGCAGCGCCGCTTCTTCCGTCCCGCGCGCGGGGGGCAGGCGCCCCTCGAGATAAGCCTCGATCACCGCCGGATGCACATAGCACTTGCGGCACACGGCCTTGGTGTTGCGAAGCTCGGCGGCCACCGCTTCGATCGCCCGGTTCACGTTGCGGCGCCCTTCGGCGGGCGTCGCGCACGGGCCGAGGGCGCGCAGCGCGCGCGCCGCCAGGAGCGTCCCTGCCCAGGTGCGGAAGTCCTTGCTCGTGAAGGCCTCGCCGGCGATGCTCTGGAGGTAGGCATTGACGTCGGCCGATTCGACCCGCCGCGTCTCGCCGTGCTCGTCGATGTACTGGAACAGCTCCTCGCCGGGCAGGTCCTGCATGCGGCGCACCAGCGCCGCGAGCCGCGGATCGCTGAGCGCCACCTCGTGCAGCACGCCGCTCTTGCCGCGGAAGCGGAAGTCAAGCCGCTGGCCGCGCACCCGCACCTGGTGGCCGCGCAGCGTGGTGAGGCCGAACGAATCGTTTTCCCGTGCGTATTCGGCATTGCCCACCCGGATCCGGGTGCGCTCGAGCAGGTGCACCACCGCCGCCAGCGCCTTCTCGCGCGGCAGTCCGGGGCGCGCGAGGTCCTCGCGCGCCCGCCTTCGGATGCGCGGCAACGCGCGCGCAAACGCGGCCATGCGGCCGAACTTGGTTTCGTCGCGCACTTCCCGCCAGCGCGGGTGATAGCGGTACTGCTTGCGCCGGCGCGCATCGCGCCCGGTGGCCTGCACATGGCCGTCGTCGCGCGAGCAGATCCAGACCTCGGTCCACGCCGGCGGGATGGCGATCGCCCGGATGCGCGCGAGGGTGCGGCGCTCGCGCACCACGCGGCCGTCCGGATGTCGATAACGGAATGCCGTGCCGCTGCGCTGTCGGGTGATACCCGGCGTCTCGTCGCTCACATAGCGCAGCCCGGCCGCGCTTGCGCACGCGGCGCTGTGCAGCACCTTGGCCGGGGCGGCGGGCTGCGGCGATGCGTGCGGCGCAGGTCGGGCGTTCACCGGCCCGGCGGCTGCAATCGCCGTGCCACGCTAACATGGCGGCCGATGAGCGCGATTCGGTTCGCGGCGGCCGCGCTGCAGCGCCTGGTCGACCGGCTGGACCCGCAGGAAGGCCGCTATCGCATGCTGTTCGAGCACAGTCCGCTGCCCATGTGGGTGGCTGACGTGAAGACGCTGCGCTTCCTCGCGGTCAACGAAGCGGCGCTGCGCCTGTACGGGCACGCTCGCGCGGAGTTCGTCGCCCTGTCCGCCGACGAGGTGACGCTGCCCGAGGATCGCGCGGCGGTGCGCGAGTTCCTGCGGCGCGAGTCCGGCGCCGTGAACCGGGGCGTGTTCCGCCACCTCCGCCAGCGCGGCGCGTCGATGGACGTGGAATGCGTCGGCCATCTCGCCGTGTGGCGCGGCCGCTCGGCGCGCCTCGTGGTGCTGAACGACATCACCGAGCGCCGGCGCGCGCAGGAGCAGCTGCGCGCGCTCTCGCGGCGGCTCCTCGAGGTGCAGGAGCAGGAGCGCGGGCGCCTCGCCCGCGACCTGCACGACGACATCGGCCAGGCCCTCACGGCGCTCAAGATCCAGCTCGAGTCTCTGGCGCGCGGGCCCGCGGGCGCCGATGCGCGCCTCACCGACTGCGTGGAGACCACCCGCCATGCGCTGGAGCGCGTGCGCCAGCTCTCGCTCAGCCTGCGGCCCCTGCAGCTCGACGATCTCGGCCTCGCGGCGGCGCTGCGCTCGCATCTGGACCGGCAGGCGAGCCTCTCGGGCCTGCAGCCGCACTTCGACGCCTCCGAGGCGCCGCCGGCCGTTGCCCCGGAGGTCGAGACCGCCTGCTTTCGCGTGGCGCAGGAAGCCATCACCAATGTGCTGCGCCATGCCGGGGCGCACAACGTGTGGCTGCGCCTGTTCACGGCCGGCGGCCGCCTGGCGCTCTCCGTGCGCGACGACGGCCGCGGCTTCGACCTGGAGGCGGCGCGGCGGCGCGGCGCGGCGGGCGACAGCCTCGGCCTGGTGGGCATGGAGGAGCGCGTGGCGCTCGCGGGCGGCACGCTGGAGCTGCGCTCGGCCCCCGGACAGGGCACGGTATTGCTGGCAACATTCGCGCTTCAAAACCAGGACAGGACGGCAGATCCGTGATCCGCGTGGTACTGGCCGACGACCACGCCCTGGTGCGGGCGGGCATCCGCTCGCTGCTGGGCGCGATGGCCGAGGTGCAGGTCGTGGGCGAGGCCTCGAGCGGCGAGGAGGCGCTCGCGCTCGCCGCGCGCGAGCGCCCCGACGTGGTCCTGATGGACATCGCGATGAAGGGCATCACGGGGCTCGAGGCCGCCGCGCGCATGCGCGAGCAGCATCCGGCGGTGCGCGTGGTGATCCTCTCCATGCATTCGGGCGAGGAGTACGTGCTGCAGGCGCTGCGCGCCGGCGCCGTGGGCTACCTCCTGAAGGATGCCGCCACGGGCGAGCTCGAGCTCGCGCTGCGCACCGTGATCCGCGGCGAGAGCTGGCTCAGCCCCGCGGTGTCGCGCCAGGTGGTCGAAGGCTATGTGCAGCGCGTGGGCGGCGATGCCGGCGTGGACGTGCTCACGGCGCGGCAGCGCGAGGTCCTGCGCCTCGTGGCCGGCGGCAAGAGCACCAAGGAGATCGCCTTCGTGCTGAATCTCTCGGTCAAGACCGTGGAGACGCACCGCGCGCAGATCATGGAGCGGCTGGGCATCCGCGACGTGGCCGGGCTGGTGCGCTATGCGCTGCGCACGGGGCTCATTCCGCCCGAGGGCTGACAAGGTTTTTCGCTGCCTCAGGGTTTTCGGAGCCCCGGGCTCAGGGAGATCCCGATTCCACGGCGCCGTGCGCCGCCCGTACGCTCGCGCCATGATCCCCGCCCCGCGCCGCATCGCGATCGCCGACGACAGTCCGGCGTTCGTGGCCGCCGCCGCCGACTATGTCGCGGCGCTGCCGGGATTCGTGCTCGCCGGAACCTCGCGCAGCACCGGCGGCGCGCTCGACCTCGTGCAAAGCGCGCAGCCCGACGTGCTGCTGCTCGACCTCGGTCCCGCGCCCGCGCGCGGCCTGGAGCTCGTGCGCCGCGTGAAGGCGCTGCCGAGCGCGCCCGCCGTCGTGGCGATGACGCTGTTCCACACCCACGAGGCGGCCGCGGCCGCCATGGGCGCCGGCGCGCATGCGCTCGTGGGCAAGGAGTCGTTCGTCCCCGGCCTCGCGCAGGCGCTGGCGGCGCTCTTTCCCGCCTAGTCCTTGGGCGCGGCGCGCTCCAGCCGGCGCGCGAACACGGTCATCTCTTTCTCGGCCTGGCGGTCGCCTTTGGCGCGCGCGGCCTCGATGCCGCGCCGGTAGGCGTGCAGGGCCTCCTCGGCGCGGCCGGCGTCGCCGAGCGCCTTGCCGAGGGCCTTCCAGGCGGCCGAATAGCGCGGGTCGCGCGCGGTGGCCTCGCGCAGATGCTCGATCGCGCGCTCGGCGTTTCCCGCCTTGGCGTATTCGAGGCCGAGCGAATAGCGCAGCAGCGCCCCGTCGCGCGCCGTGCCGAGAAGCTTCTCGAGGTTCGAGATCATTCGGCTAAGATACCCGCATGAAGACGGTGATCCAATCGAAGGGCGCGCCCCAGGCGATCGGCACCTACTCGCAGGCGGTGCGCGCGGGCGGCACGGTATACCTCTCGGGGCAGATCGGCCTGGACCCCGACAGCATGCAGATGGCCGAGGGGATCGAGGCCCAGACGCACCGGGTGTTCCGCAACCTCGCGGCGCTCGCCGCCGCCGCCGGCCTGAGCCTCGACGACGCGGTGCGCATGACGGTGTACCTCACCGATCTCGCGCACTTCGCGCGGGTGAACGAGATCATGGCCCAGTACGTGCACGAGCCCTATCCGGCGCGCGCCGCGGTCGGCGTGGCCGGCCTGCCGCGCGGGGCGCTCGTCGAGGTCGACGCCATCCTGCACAAGGAGTGAAACGCGGCGGGCTCGAGCGCAAGCTCGAAAAGCTCGGGCTGCGCACGGGGTTCGACTTCGTGCTGCATCTGCCGCTGCGCTACGAGGACGAGACCGTCCGTATCGACCCGGGCGCAGCGCCCCCCGGCCAGCCCGTGCTCGTCGAGGCGCGGGTGCAGCGGGCCGAAGTGGCCTTCCGGCCGCGCCGGCAGCTCGTGGTGCATGCCGAGGGCGTGGTGCTGCGCTTCTACAATTTCTATCCGAGCCAGTTGCAGCAGTTCCGGCGCGCCGCCGAGGAAGGCCTGCTGGTGCGCGCCTACGGCGAGGTGCGCGCCGGCTGGTTCGGCGCGGAGATGGCGCATCCGCGCTATCGCCTGGTGGCGCCCGGCGAGCCGCTGCCGCAGGCGCTGACGCCGATCTATCCGAGCACCGCCGGCGTGTCGCAGGCGGCGCTGCGCGGCCGCGTGCTGGAGGCGCTCGGCCGCGCCCCGCTGGAGGATACGCTGCCCGAGGCGCTTCGGCGGCGCCACGGCCTGTGCGGCTTCGACGAGGCGGTGCGGCTGCTGCATCAGCCGCCGCCCGGCATCGCGCTCGCCCAGCTCGCCGAGCGCACGCACCCGGCCTGGCGGCGCATGAAGTTCGACGAGCTTCTCGCGCAGCAGCTTTCCATGCGCTTTGCCTACCGCGCGCGCCGCGCGCGCCGCGCGCATGCGCTGCCCACTCGCGGGCCGCTGCTCGAGCGGCTGCGCGAGCAGCTGCCCTTCGCGCTCACCGCGGCACAGCGCCGCGCGCTGGAGGAGGTGCTGCGCGATCTGGGCGCGGCGCAGCCGATGCAGCGTCTGCTCCAGGGAGATGTCGGC
>DATLGR010000376.1:0-2301 GCA_035540415.1 Burkholderiales bacterium
GAAACCAGACGTAGCCGACGGGGGCGTCGGCCTCCTGCACCGTCTGGCGCACGGCGAGCGATACCTTTTCCAGTCGCGGCAGGAGCCGCACCTGGAGGTCGCGGGAAAGGCTCGAGAGCAGGCGGTTCTGACCGGGGACTACGAAGCGGCGGGTCTGGTCCATGAAATGTCTAGGGGATCGACTGACGCGGGTTGGCGGGAATTCCTGACGAGTTTGTACTGCAAGGACGAAAAAGGTTCTATCCTGCGGTAGATTTCCGGACAGTCCCATAACCATGCGTGTCGCCGCCCTGGCCGCGTCGGCGAAGGCGACCTGCTCACCGCGGGCGTCGCCTACATCGCGCCGGCAGACCGGCACCTGCTGGTCGAGCCCGACACCCGCCTGCGCCTCACGCGCACCGGGCTCGTGCACTTCGTGCGGCCCTCGGCCGACCTGCTCTTCGAGTCGGTGGCGGCGGCCTTCCGAAAGCGCGCGGTGGCCGTGGTACTTTCGGGCACGGGGGTCGACGGCGCCATGCGTGTCAAGGCAATCAAGAAGATGGGCGGGACGGTGATCGTCCAGGACGAGGCGACGTGCCAGTTCCCCGGCATGGTGCAGGCCGCCCTCGCCACCAGCGCGGTCGATCTCACGCTGCCGCTCGGGGAGATCGCCCCCGCCCTGCTGCGCCTGTGCCCGCCGGAATGAGCGGCGAGGACACCAACTTCGAGGCCCTGCTCGGGTTCCTGCAGCAAAGCCGCGGGTTCGACTTCACCGGCTACAAGCGCCCGAGCCTCATGCGCCGGGTGAGCCGGCGCCTGCAGGTCCTCGGGCTCGCGGGCTACGACGAGGTTGCGACTACCTGGAAGTGCACCCCGACGAGTTCGGCGAGCCTTTCAACACCGTCCTCATCAACGCCACCTCTTTCTTTCGCGATGCCGCGGCCTGGGAAACGCTCGCGCGCGACGTCGTCCCGGAGCTCGTCACGCGCAAGCCTCCGCACGACGCGGTGCGCGCCTGGTCGGCGGGCTGCGCCACCGGGGAGGAGGCCTACACGCTCGCCATGGTGCTCGCCGAGGCGATGGGCCCGGAGGCGTTTCGCGACCGCGCCAAGGTTTACGCCACCGACGTCGACCAGGACGCGCTCAGTCACGCCCGCCTCGCCGCGTACAGCGCCGCGCGCTGCAGCCGGTGCCCCCGGCGCTGCGCGAGAAGTACTGCCAGCCGGCAAACGGCGGCTTCCAGTCCGCAGCCACCTGCGCCGCGCGGTGATCTTCGCTCATGTACTTCAATGCCGAGACCCCTGGCACGGGTGCTTAGAAAGTTCCACTTCGCGCGGGCGGGCGAAGGCCAGGCGGGGCACCTCTTCCCCGGGCGCGCCGAGATGCTGATGCTGCTCACGCACAGTGCCCTCTTCAACCCGCTCGACCTGAAATGCCGTATCTTCACGGCAGTGCTCTCGCCGAGGGCGCGGTTGCGCGCGGCCGCGAACGAGGCGACGGCGCCCCTCATCGGAGGCCCCGACTTGGCTGGCGACAAGCTGCGCGAGCTGGCGCTGGAGGACCCCGCCGTCGCGCGGATCCTCATCGACCTGAACGGCGTGCTCACGTTCGCCAATCACCGCGCGCGCACCCTCTTCTCGCTCCACGCGAAGGACCTCGGGCGGCCGCTCTCCGAGCTCGAGCTCTCCTACCGGCCGCTCGAGCTGCGCTCGGTGATCGAGCAGGCCTACGCCGAGCGCCGGCCAATCTCGCGCCCCGCCGTGGAACGGCGCCTTTCGGGCTCCGAAGCGCACTATCTGGACGTGACCGTCTCGCCGCTCCTCGAGGAAGGCGGCGCCCCGCTCGGCGTCGCCGTCACCTTCGTCGACGTCACGCGCTTCCACCGGCTGCAGGACGAGCTGCGCGTCTCGCGCGAGGAGCTGCAGACGACGAAAGAGGAACTGCAGTCCTCCAACGAGGAGCTCGAGACCACCAACGAGGAGCTCCAGTCGACCAACGAAGAGCTCGAGACCATGAACGAGGAGCTCCAGTCGATCAACGAGGAGCTGAACGCGGTGAACGCCGAGCTGCGCCAGCGCACCGACCAGCTCCACCAGTCGAACACTTTCCTCGAGTCGGTGCTGGCGAGCCTGCCCGGCGCCGCGGTGGTGGTCGACACCGACCTGCACGTGCTCGTCTGGAGCGCTCGCGCCGAGGACCTCTGGGGGCTGCGCGCGGAAGCGGTGAACGGAAGGTCGCTCCTCAATCTCGATATCGGCCTGCCGGTGGGCGAGCTGCGCGCGCCGGGAACACGCGCGCGGCGGAGGAATGCTTCACCCGCGC
>DATLGR010000377.1:0-6673 GCA_035540415.1 Burkholderiales bacterium
GCGCGTTCAGCACGAGGCGCGGCTCACCCGCGGGATCGACGATCACGATCCACTTCGTGTCGGGGTCGGCGAGGCGCTGCAGGAAAGGGTCGCCCGGCGCGCGGGTGAAGCGCGGGAGCACGGGCCTGCCGTTCTCGAGCGGCAGGCGGATGACGCTGTCGGGCGCGAGGGGCCGGCCTTCGCGCCCCACCGGCAGGTCGTCGAGCGCGAGGAAGTTGATTGCGCCCTTCGCCTCCACCGCGCCGACCTCGGTCTGGGCGCCGCCGCGCGCATGCTGGTCGAGCACCTCGCTCAGCTCCTTCTCGCGATACCACGGGATCGCCTCCGGCCCCACCCAGGCGTCGAGCAGCCGGCCCACCGGCCGGGCGAGCGGCCAGAGCAGCACCCGGTAAAAGCGCACCGCGGGCGAGAGCAGCGCGGCGATGCGCAGCGCGCGGCTCGAGAAGTATGCCTGCGGCAGGATCTCGCCGAAGAAGGTGATCACCACCGTGGAGAAGAGGAAGGCGGCGACGCCGGCGAGTACCGACTCGGCGAGCAGCGTGAGCAGCACGTTCACCGCGACGTTGGCCCACAGGATGGTGGCGAGCGTGTAGTTGGCGTCGCGGCGCAGGGCGAGCACCGCGGCGGCGTCGGCATCGCCCGTCTGCGCCGCCGATTCGAGGCGCAGCCGGCTCAGGCGGAACACCGCGAGGTTGAGGCCCGAGAGCATCGCCGACTGCGACACGCACAGCACGATGCCCGCCCAGAGGAGCGCTTCACTCATGGGCGCACGTCAGCGGCCGCGGCGCTCGACGCGCGCGCCGTCGCGCAGCGCATCCGAGGGGTAGAGCACCACCTCCTCGCCCGGCCGCAGCCCTTCGTCGACCAGCGCCGCCTCGGCGCTGCGCCGCGGCGCGCTCACGGGGCGAAGGCGCGCGCGGCCCTCTTCGACCACGAACGCGGCCCAGCCCTCGGGCGCGCGGAAAAGCGCGCCCACCGGCACCGTCACGGCGTCCTCGGCGCGGAAGGTGACGATCTCGGCCTCCACGCGGAAGGCGTCGCCGAGCGGCTGCAGGCGCTCGAGCGGCTCGACGAAGTCGAGCACCACGTTGACGCGCTGCTCCTCGACGCCGAGCGCCGAGACCTTGGTGAAGGCGGCGGGCTCGACCAGGCGCACGCGCGCGGCGAGCGGGGTGAGCCCGCGGCCCACGTGCAGGCGCGCGGGCATCCCGGGCGCGATGGCGACGGCCTCCTGCGAGAGGACATCGACCACCGCCTCGAGGCTGCGCGTGTCGGCCACTTCCAGCAGCGGCGCGCCGAGCGGCACCGGGGCTTCGCTTCGCTGCACGACCTTCAGCACCACGCCGTTCACCGGCGAGGTGACTTCCCAGCGCGTCGCGGGCGTGCCGCCACCGCGAAAGCGGGTGAGCGCCGCCTTCGCCTGCGCGACCTCGTGGCCCGCGGCCTCCTCGGCGGCGCGCGCCGCATCCACCGCGCGCTCGGCGGTGCGCAGCGCGAGATCCGCCTGCTCGCGCGCGGTGCGCGACACGAAGCCCTCCTCGGCGAGCTTGGCGGTGCGCTCGAAGTCGGCGCGGGCCTGGTCGCGCTGCGCGCGGATGCGCGCGGTCTCGGCCCGGGCGCGCGCGAGCTGCGCCTCGGCCGCGCCGACGCGCTCCTGCAGCTCGCGCACCGCGCGCTCGTCCAGAAGCGCGGGCGCCGTCGGCGTGAGCAGCGCCACGGTCTGGCCGTGCTTGACCGGGTCGCCCTCGAGGAGCCGGATGCGCTCGACGCGCCCGGCGAGCGGGGCCGCGATCACGTAGCGATCGCGCACGCGCGTGCGCCCGTCGTCGGCCACGACCTGCTCGAAGCGCCCGCGCGCCACGGCCGCCGTGTCGACCGCCACCGCGCGCGGCTGCAGCGCCCAGGCGACGGCGAGCGCGGCGGCGAGGAGGGCGAGGGCGAGGGCGATGCGGTTGCGGCGCGTCATGTCACTCCCGGGTCTTCAGGACCGCGACGAGGTCCAGGTGGTTGATGCGGTTGCGCACGATGAGCGCGCTCGCCACCCCGGCCGCGGTCACCACGGCGGCCGCGTAGAGGTAGGTGGTGGGGAAGATGACGAGCGGGAAGGCGATGCCCTCGGTCTCCATGAGCGCGAGCAGCAGCGCGGCGAGCCCGTAGCCGGCGGCGAAGCCGAGCGGGATCGCGACCGCGATCTCGAGCGCGAGCTCGCCCAGCAGCAGCACCGACACCTCGCGGCGCGTGAAGCCGAGCACGCGCAGGCTGGCGAGCTCCCAGGCGCGCTCGGCGAGCTGGATGCGCGCATTGTTGTACACCACGCCGACGGCGATGGTGGCGGCGAAGATGCTGAGCACCGCGGTGAAGAAGAGCACGTTGCGCGCGGTGGTCTCGCGGAAGGTCTCGACCAGCGTGCGGTTCACCACCACCACCGCCGCGGCCGGGATCTGCTTCAGCCGCTCGAGCAGCAGCGACTCGTGCGCGCGGTCCACGCGCAGCCCGGCGCTCGAGACCAGCGGCCCCTCGCGCGCGAGGCGGTTCGCGTCGGCGAGGCGCATCCAGGCGTTCATGCCCGCCATCTCGTCGACCGTGCCGTTGACCACCAGCTCGGCGCGGATGCGCCGGCCTTCGAGGAGCTCCACCTGCAGCCGCTCGCCGGGGCGCACCGCGAGGCGCTCGGCGAGCCGCGTGGTGAGGAGCACGCCCCCGGGCAGCGGCCGCGCCTCGCGCAGCCCCGCGTCCATGATCCGCTGCAGCTCCGCATCGTCGGCCACGCCCTGGATCGCGGTGCGGTAGCTGCGATGGCCGGCGGTGAGGCGCGCCGCAATGGCGCGCGACACCTCCACCTGCGTGACCCCGGGCAGCCGCCCGAGCTCCCAGCGCACCGCCTGCGGCAGCGGCTCGGCGAAGCCGATGTTCACGTTGGCGCGGCTCACCTGGTTGAACTGCACGTCGATGAACCACTCGAGCGCATCGGCCCAGAAGGTGCCGGCGATGAGGATCGCCGCCGAGCCCGCGATGCCGGCCACGGTGACCGCCGCGCGCACGGGCTTGCGCTCGAGGCTCCTCAGGATCATGCGCTGCGAGGGCGTGAGCAGATGCACGTAGCCCGCGCGCTCGAGGAGCAGCGGGCGGAACTCGGCCGGCGCCGGCGGGCGCAGCGCCTCGGCCGCCTTGAGGCGCAGCACGCCGCGCGTGGCCGCCGCCGCGCCGCCGAAGGCCGCGGCGAGCGCCGCGCCGGCGCCGGCGAGCACGAGCCAGGGCGGCACGCGGAAATGGAACTGCGGGAACTGGAAGAAATCGGTATAGAGCCCGGTCATGGCGCGTCCGAGCCACCAGCCGAGCGCGAGGCCGATCGCCACGCCGAGCGCCACGATCACCGAGGCGAACTTGATGTAGTGCGCGCCGATCCAGCGGTCCTCGTAGCCCAGCGCCTTGAGCGCCGCGATCTCGCCGCGCTGCGCGTTCACCTGCCGGTGCAGCACCACGTTCAGGATGAAGGCGGCGACGAGCAGGAAAATCGCCGGCAGCACCGTGCCGAAGATGCGCTGCTGGTCGATCTCCTGCGACAGGATGCGGTGCGACATCTGGTCCTCGCGGCCCACCGCGCCGAGCCCCCCGTAGGGCGCAAGGAGGCGGTCCACCGCGTCGATCACCGCCCGCTCGGAAGCGCCGCGCGCGAGGCGCAGCAGCGCCGAGTTGAACGCGCCCTCGAGGTCGAGCCCGGCGGCGAGCGCGCGCGCGTCGGTCCAGATCACCGCGAACCACTCGTCGTCGGGCATGCCGGTGCCGCGCGTGGCGTAGATGTACTCCGGCGTGAGCGCCGTGCCCACCACCGTGAGCCGCTCGAGCCGCCCGTTCACCAGCACCTGCACGCGCGCGCCGAGCGCGAGGCCGCGCGCCTCGAAGAAGCGCTGGTTGACGAGCACCTCGCCGTGCGCCGCCGGCCAGCGCCCGCCGGCGAGCGTCACGCGGTTCATGGCGGGCGGGCGCTCGGGATCGAAGCCGATCATGCGCGCGATCATCGGCGGCACCACGCCGGGGATCGAGAGCTGCGCGTCGCGCACCACGCGCGTCTCCACCTCCACCACGCCGGGAATCGCCGCCAGCCGCTCGGCCACCGCGGCCGGCGCGCGCTTGGCGGTCGCGAACACATGCGGAAAGCGGGCCGTGTCGTAGTAATGCGCGCGCGAGGCGATGAGCGAGCTGTGCGTCGAGAGCGAGCCCACGAAGCCGCCGATGCCGCAGGCGATCACCAGCGCGATCGACAGCACCTGCGTCTTCAGCGCCCACAGGTCCCTCGCCAGCTTGCGGTTGAGGGAATTCATCGTGAAGTCAACCGACCACGGGTTGGGCCGTTTTCTGCCATGACGGCATGCAAAACAAGCCCATCGAATCGCTGATCATCGAACTGCGCGAACACCGTGTCCTGCTGGATGTTGCGCTGGCGCGGCTATATGGCGTGCCGACTGGGACGCTGGTGCAGGCGGTTAAGCGCAACGCTGCACGATTCCCGTCGGACTTCATGTTTCGCCTTACAGAACAAGAAGTTGCGAACTTGAAATCACAAATTGTGATCTCAAGTTCTGAAAATCGTCGCTGGGGCGGGCGGCGCAGCCTGCCGTACGCCTTCTCCGAGCAGGGCGTGGCGATGCTCTCGTCAGTGCTCCGAAGCCCACGCGCGATCGCGGTGAACATCGCCATCATGCGAGCGTTCGTCCGGCTCCGTGAGCTTGCGCGCGCGGGCACCGAGCTCGGGCGCAAGCTCGACCAGCTCGAGCGCCGGGTGTCCGGGCACGATGCCGAGATCGCCGCGATCGTTCGAACGATCCGTGAGCTGGCGGTGCCTCCCGAGCCGCGGCCTCGGCGGCGGATCGGCTTCATCGCGGATTGAGCGCGCGTCACCACGAGATCTCCGCGGGGGTGAGCTTGCGCGCGGGGCGCTCCACGCCGGCGATGCGGCCGTCGGCGAGGCGCAGCACGCGGTCGGCCATGCCGGCGATGGCGGCGTTGTGCGTGATGACGAGCGCGGTGGTGCCGAGCTCGGCGTTGATGCGCGCGATCACCTCGAGCACGAGCTTGCCGGTCTGGTAGTCGAGCGCGCCGGTGGGCTCGTCGCAGAGCAGCACGTCGGGGCGCTTGGCGATGGCGCGCGCGATGGCCACGCGCTGCTGCTCGCCGCCGGAGAGCTGCGAGGGAAAATGATCGAGCCGCTCGCCGAGCCCCACCCAGCGCAGCGCCTCGTCGGGGGCCATGGGGCTCGCGGCGATGTCGGTGACGAGCGCGACGTTCTCGCGCGCGGTGAGGCTGGGGATCAGGTTGTAGAACTGGAACACGAAGCCGACGTGGCGGCGGCGGAAGGCGGTGAGCGCCGCCTCGTCGGCGCCGGAGAGGTCGCGCTCCTGGAAGCGCAGCGTCCCGCCCGTGGGCGTGTCGAGGCCGCCGAGGATGTTGAGCAGCGTCGACTTGCCGCTGCCCGAGGGACCGAGCAGCACGATGAACTCGCCCGCGCCGATCTCGAGGTCCACCCCGCGCAGCGCCTGTACCACGGCTTCCCCCATCCGGTACGTCTTGGTGAGGCCGCGGGCGTGAAAGACCGGCGGGACGGTCAAAGCCGCTTGACCACCCGCACCGTGTCCGGCGCCGGCGGCATGGGGTGCGTTTGGAAGCCGAGGGTGCGCACGAAGTCGAGCATATCGGAGTTCTCCGCGAGCACCAGGCCCTCGATCGAGCGGTAGCCGCGCTTGCGCGCGGCCGCGGCGAGCGTCTCCATGAGCAGCTGCGCGATGCCGGTGTGGTGCCAGTCATCGGCCACCACGATGCCGAGCTCGCAGGCCTCGCCCCCCGGGTGCGCGATGCAGCGTACGTCGCCGACGATGCGGCCCTCGGCCTCGCACACGAACGCGAGGTGGCGGTCCTGATCGACCTCGGTGTAGAAGCGCATGAGCGCGTCGTTCACCCCGGCGGCGTTCTCGTGAAAGCGAAGCCGCAGCGTGCGCGGCGACAGCCCGGCGTAGAACGCGCGCTCGGCCGGCGCGTCCGTCGCGCGCACGGGGCGGATGGTGACGCAGCGCCCGTCCGCCAGCCGCCGCTGCTCGCCGGCTTCCGTGAGATGATCGGTCATCGGGGCAGATTGTCGGCCGCCCGGCGGGCCGCCGCTTGATCCACCTCAAAAAAACCCATGGCGCGCGAGTTCCGCATCCTGCTGGCGAGCGACGGCTCGCCGTCCGCGCACGCGGCGGCGGCGCTGGCGCTCGCGTTTCCATGGCCGCGGCGCTCGCTCGCGCGCGCTGTGGTCGCCCTCGGTCCACAGAAGCTCGTCGAGGAGGCACGCCGGCGCCTGGCTGCGCGGTGGCCGCGGGCCGAGGCCGTCGCCCTCGACGTCGAGCCGGCGGAGGCGATCCTCGGCGAGCAGCGGCGCATGGGCGCCGACGTGGTGGTGCTCGGCTGGCGCGGCCACGGCAGCTTCCGGCGGCTCCTCGCCGGCAGCGTCTCGCGCAAGGTCGCCGAGAGCGCGCCCTGCCCGGTGCTGGTGGTGCGCACGGAGGGGACCGGTTCGCCGCGCAAGCCAAAGCGCTTCGTCGTTGGCTACGACGGCTCGCCCAACGCGCGCCGCGTGCTGCGCCTGCTCGAGCGCTTCGAGCCGCCGGCGGGGAACCGCCTCTTCCTCGTCGGCGTG
>DATLGR010000378.1:0-4616 GCA_035540415.1 Burkholderiales bacterium
GCGCGCGCCGGATCGTGGCGCACGTTGATGCCGATGCCGAACACCGCGCGCGTCGCGCCGGGCCCATCGGCCCGCGTCTCGACCAGGATGCCCCCGAGCTTCGCTTCCCGCACCACGAGATCGTTGGGCCACTTGAGCGCAGCGCCGGCGACGCCCGCCCGGCGCAGGGCCTGGACGGCGGCCACCCCGGCGACCAGGGGCAGCACGGCGAGCTCGCGCGCGGGGCGGCGCAAGCGGCAGGCGATGGAAAACGTGAGGTCCGCGCCGCGCTCGCTGTGCCAGCGCCGGCCGGGGACGGCGGTCTGCTCCTCGGCGGCGAGCAGCGCCGGCGTTGCGCCCGCCTCCGCGAGCAGCACCGAATTGGTCGAGGGGCAGCGCGCGAGCACGCGGACCCGGACTCCGGCGAGCGGGATGCGGGCCTCGTCGAGCGGCTCCATGCCGCTAGTTTAGCGGCCATGGACGCTGTGCCGGCCGAAGGTCCTCGAGCAGCCGGCAGAGTGCGAGCACGCCGGCGTCATCGAAGCGCCGGCCCACCACCTGCACACCGATCGGCAGCCCCTCCCCGGATGCGCTCCAGTTGAGCGAGGCGGCCGGCTGCTCCGACATGTTCCACGCCACCGTGAAGGCGATGTGCGGCAGGGCGTTGCGCGGGTCCGCGGTGGGCGCGGGCAGCTCGGCGGCGTAAGGCAGGATCGGCGAGGTCGGCGAGACCAGGAAGTCGTAATCCGCGGTTGCCCGCACGGCGGTCTCGCGAAGCTCCACCAGCCGCGTATAGGCTTGCATGACGTCGCGCCCGCTGAACGCGGACGCGCGCCATGTGCACCACTCCGCGACGAAGGGCAGGACGAGCGCCTGGCGCTCCGGTGGCAGCGAGGTGAGCTCGTAATAAGAGCGCGCTTCCAGGAAACGGCATACGCCGTCGAAGAGCGCCTCGGTCATGAACGGGGGCAGCAGCTCCACCATGCACCCGGCGGCGGCGAGCGCCGTGGCGGCCTCTTGGGCGGCGGCGCGCACCTGCGGATCGACGGCGAGGCCGGCGCCGATGTCGGCCAGCAAGGCGATGCGGGTGCCCTTGGGAATGGGCGCGTGCGCGGCCGCGCGATAGTCGCGCGGCTCGTAGGGCAGCGCCATGTAATCGCGCACATCCGGCCCCGTCAGCGCGTTCATGAGCAGGGCCGCGTCCTCCACGGTGCGGGTCATGGGCCCGGCGGCGCGGCCCAGATACGGCGGATAAATCGGCACCCGGCCGAGCGAGGGCTTGAGCGCAAAAATGCCGCAGTGCGTGGCCGGCAGCCGCAGCGACCCGCCGATGTCGGTGCCCACGTGCAGCGGGCCGTAGCGCGCGGCCGCGGCGGCGGCGGCGCCGGAGCTCGAGCCCGAGGGATTGCGGTCCAGGCGCCAGGGATTGCGCGTCACCCCGTGCAGGCTCGACACGCCGGAGGACAGCATGCCGAAGTCCGGCATGGTGGTCTTGCCGATCAGCACGCAGCCGGCCTCGCGCAGGCGCGCCGCCGGCGGCGCGTCGACGGGCTGCGGCGGCGCCCCTTCGTTCGCGCGCGTGCCGATCGGCGCCGGATCGCCGCGCGTATGAATGTTTTCCTTCAACGTCACGGGCACGCCGTCGAGTGCGGAGCGCGGCGCCCCGGCGTGCCAGCGGGCCTCGGCGGCGCGCGCCTGGGCGAGCGCCGCCTCGCGGTCGGCGCGGTAGAGCGCGTTGAGCTGAGGCTCGCACGCCCCGATCCTTTGGTGGACCGCTTCGAGCACCTCGACCGGCGAGAGCTCGCCGCGGCCGTACGCCGAGGACAGTGCGGCGGCGCTCAACGCCCAAGCGTGTGTCATCGGGCGACTATATACTCGGCCCCGCCAACATGAAAAAAGCGCTCGCCGCCGCACTCCTGCTGTGGTCCTTGTCCGCGGCCGCCGTCGAGGAGATCCGTCTGTGGCACGGCATGAGCGGCGCGGCCGGGGCCCAGCTCGACCGCGTGGTCGCGGCGTTCAACGCTTCGCAGCGCAACTACCGGGTCGCCTCCTATTTTCAGGGCCCCTTCGACGAGACGCTCGCGCGCGAGATCCGCAAACGCGGCCGCAGCGCTCACGCGCCGCAGATCGTGCAGGCTGCAGAGGCGGCGAGCGCCGAGATGCTGCAGAGCGCACTCGCCCGGCCCCTTTGGCAGTTGATGCGCGACACCGGCGCGGTGCTCCAGGTTGCCTACCTGCCGGCCGTCGCGGCGGCGTTTGCCGACGAAGAGGGCAGGCTCCTCGCGCTGCCGTTCAACGGCGCCACGCCGGTGCTGTACTACAACCGCGCGGCGTTCCGGCGCGCGCGCCTCGATCCCGAGCGTCCGCCGCGGACCTGGTACGAGATGCCCGAGCTTCTCGGCGCGCTGGTCGACGCCGGCGAACGCTGCGCCCTCACCGGCGCCACGCAGGCCTGGGTGCTGGAGAACATGAGCGCCCGGCACAACCAGCAGTTCGCCACGGCGGCGAGCAGCGCGGCGGGGGCGCGGCTGGCGTTCAACGGCCGGCTCACCGTTCGCTGGATTTCGATGCTCGCGTCCTGGCACAAGGCCGGTTACTTCACGTACGCCGGGCGCGGCGAAGAGGCCCAGGCGCGCTTCGCCGCGGGCGAATGCGCAATGCTCACGGCGTCGTCGGCAACCTATGCCGAGCTGCGCCAGCGCGCCGGCCTGGACTTTGGCGTCGCACCGCTGCCGTACTTCGACGATTTCGACGAGGCGCCGCAGAACACGCTCGTCGGCGGCTCGGCGCTATGGGTGATGGCGACGGTGACCCCGGCGCAAGCCCGCGCCGCCGCGGCGTTCTTCGCCTTCGCCGCGCGCGCCGAGATGCAGGCCGACTGGCATCGGCAAACGGGCGACGTGCCGCTCACGCTGGACGGCTACGAGCTCGCCCGCCAGCGCGGCTACTACCTGAGCGAGCCGGGGCCCGAGGTCGCCGTGCGTCAGCTGCTCGCCCCGCCCAAGGAAGCCTCGCACGGCATGCGCCTGAGCGCGCTGCGGCGCATCCGCGCCATCATCGACGAGGAGCTCGAGACGGTGTGGCTCGGCTCGAAGACGCCGCTCGAGGCGCTGAACGCCGCGGTGGCGCGGGGCAACCTGCTCCTCGAGGCTACTCCAGCAGCCGTTCGATAGCGGCGACGAGCTGCGGATCCTCGGGGGCGACGCGCGTGCCGAAGCTCTGCACGCGGGTGCCGCTGCGGTCGACCAGGTACTTGTGGAAGTTCCAGCGCGGCGCGGCGCCGCCGGCGGCCCGGGCGAGCTCGCGGAACAAGCCGTTCTGAGCCAGCGCCGTCTTCGCGAACAGGGGAAAGCCGATGGCATAGCGCGTCGCGCAGAAGTCGGCGATCGCCTGGTTCGAGCCGGGCTCCTGGCCGCCGAAATCGTTCATCGGAAAGCCCAGGACGACGAAGCCGCGGTCGCGGTAGCGCCGGTAGAGCGCCTCGAGCCCTTCGTACTGCGGCGTGTAGCCGCACTCGCTCGCGGTGTTGACGACGAGCAGCACCTTGCCCGCGTACTGGCACAGGGACTGCGGCTGCTCGTCGATGCCCTGCAGGGTGCGGTCAAGAAGCGGCGGGCAGGCGGCCATGGCGGGGGCTCCGAACAGGAACAGGAGGCTAGTAAGGAAGAGGCGCATCGGGCTTCAGCGGCTGGAGCGCGGCGCGAAAGTCGCGCTTGATGCGCTCGAGCGCGGCCACGTCGTCGGCCTCGAACCGGATCACCATCACCGGCGTGGTGTTGGAGGCGCGGGCGAGACCGAAGCCGTCGGCATACTCCACGCGCACGCCGTCGATGGTGAGCACGCGCTCGGCGCCGGGAAAGGGCTTCGCGGCCTGCAGCTTCGCCACCAGCGCGTGCGGCTCGCCTTCCTCCAGCGCCCAGTGCAGCTCCGGGGTCGAGGGCGCGTTCGGCAGCGATTTGAGCGCGCGGTTCGCATCCGGCTCCTTCGACAGCACTTCCAGCAGCCGCGCGCCGCCGTAGAGCGCGTCGTCGAAGCCGTACCAGCGCTCCTGAAAGAAGGTGTGGCCCGACATCTCGCCGGCGAGCAGCGCGCCGGTTTCCTTCAGCTTCGCCTTGATGAGCGAATGACCGGTCTTCCAGATGAGCGGCCGTCCGCCGTGACGCTCGATCCACGGGCGCAGCAGGCGCGTGCTTTTCACGTCGTAGATGATCTCGGCGCCCGGGTTGCGCGAAAGGACGTCCTTGGCGAGCAGCATGAGCTGGCGGTCCGGAAAGATCACCTCGCCGTCCTTCGTGACCACGCCGAGCCGGTCGCCGTCGCCGTCGAAGGCGAGGCCGAGCTCGCAGGGCGAATCGCGCAGGGTTGCGATCAGCTCGCGCAGGTTTTCCGGCTGCGCCGGGTCCGGATGGTGGTTGGGAAAGCTGCCGTCCACTTCGCAGAAGAGCTCGGTGACCTCGCAGCCCAGGCGCCGGAACAGCCGCGGCGCAAGCAACCCGGCGACGCCGTTGCCGCAGTCGATCGCCACGTGGAAAGGCCGCGCGAGCCGCACGTCGCCGGCGATGCGCTCGACGTAGGCGTCAAGAACGTCGCTGCTGCTTTTCCGGCCGGCTCCGGACGGCAGCCGCCCGGCCTCGATC
>DATLGR010000379.1:0-6947 GCA_035540415.1 Burkholderiales bacterium
GGACGATTTCAAGCTGGTGAACGACACGCTCGGCCACGCCGCCGGCGACGAGCTCCTGAAGGAGGTGGCCCGCCGCCTGAAGGCCGCGGTGCGCCCGGGCGACACGGTGGCGCGCCTGAGCGGCGACGAGTTCGCGATGATCGTCGGCGACCTCGCGCGGGCCGAGGACGCGGCGATCGTGGCGAAGAAAGTGATCGATGCCCTGGCCGCGCCGGTGCGGCTGCACGGCCAGGAGGTCTTCGGCGCCGCGAGCATCGGCATCAGCGTTTTCCCTTCCGACGGGGACGACGCGGAGGCGCTGCTCGGCGCGGCGGACGCGGCGATGTACCGGGCGAAGGAGTCCCAGCGCAACAGCTACCAGTTCTTCACCGCCGAGATCAACCAGCGCTGGCGGGCGCGGGCGGCGCTCGGCTCGGAGCTGCACGGCGCGCTGGAGCGCGGCGAGTTCCGCTGCACTATCAGCCCAAGATCGACCTCGCCAGCGGGGCGCCCTGCGGCGCCGAGGCGCTGCTGCGCTGGGTCCACCCCGAGCGCGGCGTGGTGGCGCCCTCGCAGTTCGTGCCGGTGCTGGAGGAAAGCGGGCTGATCGTGCCGGTGGGCGAGTGGGTGCTGCGCCAGGCCTGCGAGGACCTGAAGCGCTGGAGCGGCGGGGCGCGGCCGCGGCTGCCGGTCGCGGTCAATCTGTCGGCGCGCCAGTTCCGCCAGCACGACCTCGACCGGCGCATCATGGCCGTGGTCGGCGCGGCGGGTGTGGACCCGGCGCTGATCGAGCTCGAGATCACCGAGAGCCACGTAATGCACGATCCCGCGCATGCCACGGCGGTCATGCGGGCGCTGCGCGAGGCGGGCCTGCGCATCGCGCTCGACGACTTCGGCACCGGCTACTCGAGCCTCGCCTACCTCACGCGCTTTCCGCTGGCCGCGGTCAAGGTCGACCGCTCCTTCGTCGCCGAGGTGCTGCACGACGAGGCCGACGCCACCATCGTGCGCGCCATCGTGCACATGGCGAAGACGCTCGGCTTCACCGTGGTGGCCGAAGGCGTGGAAAGCCAGGCGCAGGCGCAGTTCCTGCACCGGCTCGGCTGCCAGCAGGCGCAGGGCTTTTTCTTCGCGCGCCCCATGCCGCAGGACGCGCTCGCCGAGTACCTCGGCCGGTTCTGAACGAAGCGCCGCGGCGGCTTCGGCCGGTGTTACGCTCGGCGGGTGGCGGCGTACGCGAGCCTTCGCGTACACATCGACGCGCTGCGCCTGCGGCTTCGCAGCGAGCGCCTTTCGGCCCGCCCTAGACCGAGGAATCCGATGAACGATGAGAGCTTCAGGGAGCTGTACGCGCGCGCCAATCGCTGGGGCAAGGGGGCGCTCGCCTTCGTCGACCGGCCGCTCATTCCCTCGCCGGGCGCACCGGCGCAGGCCGAGACCAACGCAAGCAACGTCTGGGGCCACCTCAATGCGGGCTACCTGATCGGCTACGAGTACAGCCGCTGGTGGAGCGAGTCCCGCGCCCTGCGCGAGCGCGCCATCCTCGGCGACTGGAGCTGGCTCAACAAGACGCGCGTCACCGGCCCGGATGCCGAGCGCTTCCTCGCCTATGCGAGCGTGAAGGACGTGGCGCGGCTCCAGGTGGGGCAGATTTTTTACACCCCGATGACCAACGAGCACGGCAAGGTCGCGGTGGAGGGCCTCACGCTCAAGATGGCGGAAGGCGAGTACCTCTTCAGCCAGTCGGCCGGGCTGCAATGGCTCGCGAAGGTGCGCGAGGGAACGGGCATGCGCGTCACGCTCGAGGACGTCACGCCCGACTACACCACCTTCGCGCTGCAGGGGCCGCGCTCCACCGAGATCCTGGAGGCGCTCACCGGCCAGGGGTTCCGGGAGCTGCGCTTCTCGCGCTGGCGCAAGGTGCCGCTCCTCGGCGAGGAGGTCATCGTCGCGCGCCAGGGCGTGACCGGCGAGGTCGGCTACGAATTCCTCATGCCCACCGCGAGCGGCCGGGGCCATGAGCTCTGGCGCCGCATCCGCGAGGTGGGCCGGGACTTCGGCCTGCGCGAGCTCGGCTTCAAGGCGCAGCTCATCGGCCACACCGAAACCGGCATCGCCACCGTGATCCGCGACTTCCTTCCCGCGCGCATGGCGCCGCACCAGCTCGCCAGGTTCGCGCGGCACTGGATGGCGCACGACGAGGTCGACGCGCTCGACTACGACCTGTCGGTGCATTACTGCTCGCCCGCCGAGCTCGGCTGGCAGCACACCATCGACCTCGGCCACGACTTCCTCGGCCGCGACGCGCTGGCACGCGAGGCGGACGCCGGCGGCCCGGCGCACCGGCTGATGGGGCTCGAGTGGAACAGCGACGACATGGCCGCCCTCTACGCCGCGCTTTTCCGCGACGGCGATAGCGCGCCGCCGCCCGACCTGCCCTCCGGCCAGTTCCGCATCCAGTTCTTCAAAGCCTTCCTCGGCGCCGAGCAGGTCGGCTGGGCTTCCGGCATGGCCTACAGCCCGACGCTGCGCCGCATGCTCTCGCTTGCGCGGCTGCGGCGCGAGGCGGCGCGGCCGGGGGCCGAGGTCGAGGTGCTCTGGGGCGGGTTCTCCACCGAGCCCGCCGCGCGCATCCGCGCCCGCGTCGTGCAGCTGCCCTTCATCGCGCAGCAGCGCCGCGCGGATCTCGCGCGGCCGGCTTAATATTCCGGGGAACATTCATCCGGAGAGCCACATGCCGAGAGTGCGGGAGATCGAAGACGAGGGCGGCGATCCGCTGCTGGCGGAGCTCTTTGCCAGGGAGCGCCAGGCGTTCGGGGCGCTGCTCAATCCCAGCAAGGTGCTGGCGCACTGCCCGCCGATCCTGCGCGCGGCGAAGCTGCTGTCGGCCTCCATCGCCCAGTCGGGCACGCTACCGGCGCCGCTCGTGGCGCTGGTGTCGCTGCGCGTGGCGGCGATCAACGGCTGCCCGTTCTGAGTCGACATCAACTCCGTCCGTGTGATGGAGGCCGATGGCGGGGCGGCGAAGGTGGCGGCGCTGCAGGACTGGCGCGCGAGCGCGCTCTTCAGCGAAGCCGAGCGGGCGGCGCTGGACTATGCCGAGCGCATGACGATCACCGGCCAGAAGGTGGACGATGCGCTCTTTGCGGAGGTGCGGCGCCACTACAGCGAGGCGCAGGCGGTGGAGCTCACCGCCGCCATCGCGCTGGAGAACTTCCGCAGCAAGCTCAATCCCGCCCTCGGGGTCGAGTCGCAGGGGTTCTGCCTGCTGCCCGGGCGCTGAGGCGCGTCAGGCTTTCTGCGAGGCCTCGAGCGCCTGGCCGAGGTCCCAGAGGATGTCCTCGACGTTCTCCAGCCCCACCGAGATGCGGATCATGTCGGGGCTGATGCCGGCGGCGATCTGCTCGGCGTCGGTGAGCTGCTGGTGCGTGGTGCTCGCGGGGTGGATGACGAGGCTCTTGGCGTCGCCCACGTTGGCGAGGTGCGAGTGCAGCTTCACCGTCTCGATGAAGCGCCGCCCGGCCTCGCGCCCGCCGCGCACGCCGAAGGTGAAGATCGCGCCGGGGCCCTTGGGCAAATACTTTTTCGCGCGCTCGTAGAACGGGCTCTCGGGCAGCCCGGCGTAGTTCACCCACGGCACCGCGGGGTGCTTCGCGAGCCACTCGGCCACCGCGCGCGCGTTGGCGGCGTGGCGCTCCATGCGCATCGACAGCGTCTCCAGGCCCTGCAGGAAGAGGAAGGCGTTGAACGGGCTCATGCAGGCGCCCAGGTCGCGCATCATCTCGACGCGCGCCTTGAGGATGAAGGTGAAGTTGCCGAACGTCTCCCAGTAGCGCATGCCGTGGTAGCCGGGCGAGGGCTCGGTCATCTCGGGGAAAGTGCCGTTGTCCCACGGGAAGGTGCCGCCGTCGACGATCACCCCGCCGATCGAGGTGCCGTGCCCGCCGATGAACTTGGTCGCCGAGTGCAGCACGATGTCGGCGCCGTGCTCGAGGGGGCGGCACAGATACGGCGAGGCGAAGGTGTTGTCGATCATGAGCGGCAGCCCGCGCGCGTGCGCGAGCTCCGCCACCTCGCGGATGGGGAACACGTCCGAGCGCGGGTTGCCGATGGTCTCGCCGTAAAGGAGCTTGGTGCGGGGGGTGAGCGCCCGCTCGAAGTTCTCCGGCTTCGCCGGGTCGACGAAGTGCACCTTGATGCCGAAGCGCTTGAAGGTGAGCGCGAACTGGTTGTAGGTGCCGCCGTAGACGGAGTTGGAGGAGACCATCTCGTCGCCCGCCTGCAGCAGCGTGGCGATGGCGACGAGCTGCGCCGCCTGGCCCGAGGCGGTGGCGAGCGCGCCCACGCCGCCCTCGAGCGAGGCCACGCGCTCCTCGAAGGCGGCGGTGGTGGGGTTGGAGATGCGCGAGTAGATGTTGCCGAACTTGTTGAGCGCGAAGAGGTGCGCCGCGTGCTCCGTATCCTCGAACACGAAGGAGGTCGACTGGTAGATCGGCATGGCGCGCGCGCCGGTGGCCGGATCGGGCGTCTGGCCGGCGTGCAGCATGCGGGTGTCGAAGCCGAAGTCGAACTTCTCAGCCATGGCGCGTGCCCTCGTCGAAGGTGCAGTCGAAGCGCCGCGCGGTGAGCACGCCGGTGTTGAGCCCGACGACATCGAGGCCGTAGTCCTTCTTGCCGAAGAAGCGGCAGTGCTCGATCTTCACGCAGCGGTCCATCACCACCTCCATGCCGGCCGCGGCGGCCGCGCGTGCGGCCTGCTCGTTCACCACGCCGATCTGCATCCAGAACACCCTGGCCTCGATCGCGCGCGCCTCGGCCACCAGCGGCATCACGGTCTCGCCGCGGCGGAAGATGTCCACGATATCGACGGGCTCGCGGATTTCGGCAAGCGAGCGGTAGCAGCGCAGCCCGAGGATCTCGTCGGTCCCGGGGTTCACCGGGTACACACGGTAGCCCTTGCTCTTCATGTGCACGAGGGCGCGGAAGCTCGCACGGGTGGGGTTCGCCGAGACGCCGACCATGGCGATGCGGCGGTAGCGGACGAGGAGCTCGCGCGTGCGCGCCGAAAGCTCCCCCGACCGGATGCCTGCGTAGTTTGCCATCCAGCTTCTCCTCCGGGTTCGATGCGCGGCCAGTGTTCCACGCGCACCGGGGCGTGGCAATAGCCGCCGGGCTTGCACGAATCGCCGCCGCGGGGCAGGCTCTAGCCATGCCGGCCAAGAAGCACTGGGAGAAGGTCTACCGCACCAAGGCCCCGGACGCGGTGAGCTGGTACGCGCCGCACCTGGAAACCTCGCTCGCGCTGATCCGCAAGGTATGTCCCGAACACGCGGCGAGGCTGATCGACGTGGGCGGCGGCGAGTCGACGCTGGTGGACGATCTTCTGCGCGAGGGCTACGGCGACATAACCGTGCTCGATCTCTCCGAGACGGCGCTGCAGGTGGCGCGCGCGCGCCTGGGCGAGGCGGCCGCGCGGGTGCGCTGGATCGCCGGCGATATCACCACCGTGGCGCTCCCCGCGGCCGCGTTCGACCTGTGGCACGACCGGGCGGTGTTCCACTTCCTGACCGACGAGCTGAGCCGCCGCCGCTACGTGCGCCAGGTGGCGCACAGCGTGAAGCCGGGCGGCTTCGTCATCGTCGCCGCCTTCGGCCCGCAGGGGCCCACGCACTGCAGCGGGCTCGAGGTGGCGCGCTACGCGCCGGACGCGCTGCACGCCGAGTTCGGCGCGCGCTTCCGGCTCCTGCGCAGCGAAGAGGAGCTCCACCGCACGCCCTTCGGAACGACGCAGCAGTTCGTCTACTGCCTTTGCCGCATGGAGGTCTGAAAAGCATCGGTGGAGCAGAAGATCCGCTTCTGTCGCAGCCGGGACGGCGTGCAGCTCGCGTATGCAAGCTCGGGCGAGGGGCCGCCGCTCGTCAAGGTCGCCAACTTCCTGACGCACCTCGAGTACGACTGGCGCAGCCCGGTCGTTCAGCCCTTCCTCCTCGAGCTCAACCGCGGGCGCACGCTCGTGCGCTACGACCCGCGCGGCTGCGGCCTCTCGGACCGCAACGTGGAGGACCTTTCGCTCGACGCCTGGGTCGCCGACCTCGAGGCGGTGGTGGACGCGGCCGGGGTGGATCGCTTTCCGCTCTTCGCGCACTCGCAGGGCGGCGCGATCGGCATCGCCTACGCCGCGCGCCACCCCGAGCGGGTGAGCCATCTCGTGCTGCTCGGCGGCTGGGGCCGCAGCGTGATGAAGCGCAACCTCAGCTCGCGCGAGATCGAGGAGATGCGCACCCTCGTCAAGCTGGCGGGCCTCGGCTGGGGACGCGAGAACCCGGCGTACCGGCAGGTGTTCACCTCGCTCCTGATCCCCGACAGCAGCGCAGAGCAGGCGGCGAGCTACAACGAGCTCGAGCGCATGTGCACCTCCGCCGAGTGCGCGGCGCGGATCTTCTCCTCGGTCGGCAAGCTCGACGTGACCGAGCTCATGCCGCGCGTGCAGTGCCCGACGCTCGTGCTGCACGCGCAGGCCGACGCGAGCGTGCCCTACGAGGAGGGGCGGCTCATCGCCGGCGCGATTCCGCAGTCACGCTTCGTGCTGCTGCATGGCCGCAACCACATCCTGCTCCCGCACGAGCTCGCGTGGCAGGAGTTCTTCGCGGAGTTCCGCGCCTTCCTCGGCGGCGACGCGCGCGGGGGCCGCGGCCTCGACGAGCTCACCGCCCGCGAGAATGAGATCCTGGAGCTCATCGCGCGCGGCCACGACAACGCGCAGATCGCCGCCCGGCTGCAACTTTCCGGAAAGACGGTGCGCAATCACATCACGCGCATCTTCGAGAAGCTGCAGGTGGAAAGCCGCGCCCAGGCCATCGTGCGCGCGCGCGAAGCCGGGCTCGGGCTCGCGCGCTGGCCGGCCCGGGACCGTGGTCCCGGGCGCCGCGGGCCCGATGGGGCGACGGACCCATCGACGCGCCGCAGCG
>DATLGR010000380.1:0-3072 GCA_035540415.1 Burkholderiales bacterium
TCGCCGCGCTCGCCGCGGGCGGCGCGCACCTCGTCCTCGCGCTGCTCGCGGCGCTGCAGGCGAGCCTTGTCTTCAGCCTGGCCATCGCCGCGGTGGCGGCCGCGGGCATCGCGCTGCAGCTGGGCGCGGCGGCCGCGCTGCTGCCGGCCACGCGCTGGATCGACCAGACCCGCCGCGGCTTTGCCGCCAAGGCGCCGCCGCGCCTGGTCGCGCCCATCGCCCGCGTGCTCGCCGGGCGCGAGCGCGACGGCGTGACGCTCTCGCTGGTCGCCGTGCGCGCCCTCCTCGAGACGGCGCGCCGGCGCCTGGAGGGCGTGCGCGCCGCGACCGCGTTCGTCCTCGGCCTGCTCGGCGCGCTCGGCGTGGCCGCGGCGCTCTGGCCGCTCGCCGCCGGCGGCGCGACGAGCGCCTTCGCGCCCGCGCTCGCCGCGCTCGCCGCCGGGGCGGCGCTCGGCCTGCTGCATCTGGAGCTGCGCCTCGCGCAAAACGCCTTTCTTTCAGAGCTCGAGGAATTCCTCGCCGAGCGCACCGAGCTGCCGAGCCCGATCCTCGGCGGCGAGGCAAGCCTGCCCGCCTACCTGGAAGCGCTGCTGCGCCAGCTCGCCGAGAGCCTGCTCGATGCGCAGCGCCTGTTCACCAGGGCCGACGAGGAGCGCGCCGCCACCCAGGCGGCGGTGCGCGCGCTCACCGAGCAGCTCGCCGCGCTCTCCGACCAGCTGCGCGCCGAGCACAAGGTGATGCTCGCGTTCTCGAAGAGCCACACCGACCTGCAGCCGCTGCTGCAGGACTTCACCCAGGAAGTGGCGCGCGGCATCGCCGGCGGCGAGGAGCTGCGCGACCATGTGCGGCGCATCGACGTGGCGCTCGCCCGGCTCACCGACGAGGTGGCGTTGCTGCGCGACGAGCTGCCGCGCGCGCTGCGCCAGGAAGCGCGCACGCTGGCGCAGGCAGGCGCCGCGCGCCGGCCTGCCCCCGAGCCCGCGCTGTCTCGCTAAATCAGCCCGAGCGCCGCGTCGCTCGCCGCGGCGGCGTATTTGTCCTGCGGCGGCCACGGCCGCCCGCGCCAGTGCGGCGCGAACGCGAAGGACGAGCGCCGCCGCCCGGGCAGGAGCGCGCCGTTGCCAGCGCCGCGGGCGTAGTCGTAATAGAGCTTCACGATCTCCTCGCGCGTGACCTGCTGCGCCGCCGGATGGCCGAGGCAGGCGTCGCGCCAGCGGCGCACGCGCGCATAGCGCGCGGCTTCCGGGAGCTCGAAGCCCTCGTAATACTCGAGGAACCAGAAGCGCATGAACATCGGCGTGAACACCGCCTCGGCCCAGCCGAACGCCTCGAAGAGGTACGGCCCGCGCGGAGAATGCTCGACGAGGAACTCGTCGAGCCGCGCGTAGAGCCGCAGCATGCCTTCGCGCAGCGCCTCGCGCCGCGCGGGATCCTGGTTCATGACGTAGGTGTAGCCGTGCGCGGTGAACTCGCCCTCCTGGCGCACCAGCATCCCTTCCACCGCGCGCCGGTAGGGGTCGCGCTGGGCCACCGCCGGCTCGGGGAAGACATCCTCCAGGTACTGGAGGATCACGAGGCTTTCCTTGAGGATGCGCCCCGCGCCGTCGTCGAGGATCGGCAGCGCCGTGCTGCCGCGGCTCTTCGCGAGCAGCCAGTCGGGGCGCGGCTGCGTGATGTCGACCACGTGGAAGCGCACCGCCTCGCGGCGCTGCTTGAGCGCGAGCAGGATCTCCAGGCGCTGGCTGAACGGGCAGACGGGGATGTGGTAGACGGTGAGCTCGGCCATGGCCCGAGCTTACCGCTTCCGCGCGCGCGGCCACGCGCCCGCGCCGAGCGCGGCGCCGCCGACGATGAGGACCATGGCCGCCGCGGTGCTCGGCCGAAAGCTGCCGGCGCCCGTGGCGACGAGCAGCAGCGTCGAGCCGAGCGGCGTCAGGTAGGCGAGCGAGCCGATGATGCGCGGGTCGCCGTTTTTCAGCGCCGCGTCCCAGAGGTAGAACGCCGCGCCCATCGGGCCGACGCCGAGCGCCACCAGGAGCGGCGCCTGTGCGAGCGACCACCCCGCCGGCGGCTCGAGCAGCGCGTGCATGACGAGCGACAGCGCACCCGCCACCAGGCAGAACAGCCCGACGGCGGCGCTCGGAAACGGCGCCACGCGCTTCGTGAGGAGCGAATAGCTCGCCCAGATGAAGGCCGACGCGGCCGCGAGCGCGTAGCCGGCCGCGTGCTCGGCGGCGAGCTCGAGGCGGCCGCCGGTGACGATCAGCGCGGCGCCGGCGAAGCCGGCGAGCGCCCCCGCGACATGGCGCGCCGCAAGCCGGGTGCCGGGCAGGAACGCGGGCGCCAGCGCCACGATGAGCAGCGGCCAGAGGTAGTTGATGAGGTTCGCTTCCACCGGCGGCGCGCGCCGCAGGGCGAGGAACAGGCAGAAGTGGAAGCCGAACAGGCCGTAGACGCCGAGGAGCAGCGTCGCCGGCGGCACGCGCCACGCGCGGATCCGCGGCAGCCCGCACAGCGCGCCCACGACGAGCGCGCTTCCCACGAGCAGGAACGGCGGCACGCGCGCGAGCTCGAGCGCGAGCCACGCAAGCGTGCTCCAAAGCCCGATCGCGGCAAGGGCCTGGAGGTACGCCTTCGCGGGCAACTATTCGATCCCGTGGAAGACGGCTTCGACCCGGTTGCCTTCCGGGTCCTCGAGAAAGGCCGCGTAATAGCCGGCGTGATAGTGCGGCCGAAGCCCGGGCTCGCCGTCGCCGGTGCCGCCGGCGCGAAGCCCCGCGGCGTAGAAGGCGCGCACCGCCTCGCGGCTCGCGGCGCGAAAGCACCAGTGGCGCCGCGGGTCCGCGGCAGCCGCGGCCGAGGCAAACAGGCTGAAGTAGGAATGCGCGTCGTCGCCGGGCCGGCTGCGCCGGCCGAAGCCCACCGCGTCGGCCCGCTCGTAGACCTTCTCGGCGCCGAGCGCCGCCATGATCGCCTCGTAGAACGGCTGCGCGCGGCGCAGGTCCGCTACGGTGATGGAGACGTGATCCAGGAGATGCATAGCAGGACGGCCGCGGCGACGGTGATTACGAG
>DATLGR010000381.1:0-17327 GCA_035540415.1 Burkholderiales bacterium
ACCGTGACGCACGCGGAGGGCGCCGTTGTGGCCGTAGCAGCCGGCGCCCTCCGCGTGCGTCACGGTGATCGCCTCGAGCGGCAGGCCGAGCACCACGCCGAGCTCGTGGCGCAGTCCCCAGATGCCCTGGCTGTGCGCCCACACCTCCAGCCGGCCGCCGGCGAAGCGCGCGATCGCGCAGGACGGGCCGATCGAGGCGTGCGCGATGAAGGGCTTGCGATAGGTCGCCGTGAGCACCCGCTCGCCCGCCGCTCCCTTCACTTCCTTCAGCACCGAGCGCTCGGTGACGTTGGCGCGCAGCCAGGCGAAGAAGTCCTCCGGCACCGGCGCCTCTTCCCACTGCGCCTTGGCGCGCAGGCGCGCCGCCGCCGCGATCACCGCCTCCTCGCGCTCGTCGAGCACGGCGACGAAGCTTCCGTCGCGCACCAGCGTGACGCCGTCGAGCGGCTCCGCCGGCAGCGACTTCAGGCGCGTGAACGGGCGCCCCGGCCGCACCACGCGCGCGTGCAGCATGCCCGGCAGGACCATGTCGTGCAGATACGCCGGCTTGCCGGCGACCTTGGCGGGCAGGTCGATGCGCGGCACGTTCTTGCCCACCACGCGCGTCGGGCCCTGCGGCTTCACGCCGGCGCCTGCGGGCGGCGCCGCGGTGGCCTCGGCGGCGCATTCCCAGTAGGTGACGCTCGAGCCGTCCTGCGCACGGATCGTGCCGTCCTCCACCGAAAGGCTGCCGATCGGCGCGCCGAGCAGCTCGGCGGCGTGCGCGAGGAGCCGCGCGCGCGTCTCGACGCACGCTTCGCGCAGCCCGCGGCCGCCCTCCTGGATCGACTGGCTGCCCGAGGTATAGCCCTCGTCCGGGCTGTAGGCCGTGGAGGGCGGCAGCACGCGGATGCGCTCGAGCGCCACGTCGAGCTCTTCGGCGGCGATCTGCGCGAGCGCGGTATTGATGCCCTGCCCGAGCTCGACCTTGCCGCTCGCGATCGCCACCGTGCGATCGCGCTCGAAGCGGATGCGCTGGCTCATCGGGTCCCGGCCGCGCGCAGCACGGCGCGCACGATGCGGTTGTGCGCGCCGCAGCGGCACAGGTTGCGGTCGAGCGCCGCGCGCACCTGCGCTTCGGAAGGGGAAGGATTCGACTGCAGCAGCGCGCTGCCGCGCTCACCGCGATGCCGCTGATGCAGTAGCCGCACTGCGCCGCCTGCTCGGCGAGCAGCGCTTCCTGCACGCGATGCAGCGCGCCGTCCTTGCCGCCCAGCCCCTCCACGGTGGTCACCGTCTTGCCGGCAACGCTCCAGAGCGGCGTGTCGCAGGAGGGCACCGCCCGGCCCTCGACCAGCACGAAGCAGGCGCCGCACTGCCCGGTGCCGCAGCCGAAGCGGCTCCCGAGCAGCCCGAGATCATTGCGCAGGACATACAGCAATGGCGCATCCGGCGCGGCGCCCACGCGGCGGCGCTCGCCGTTGACGACGAGCTCCGTCATTCGACCTTGATGTTCGCGTCTTTGATGACTTTCCCCCACTTCGCGATCTCGGAGCGCACGT
Organism: Burkholderiales bacterium; assembly: GCA_035540415.1. GTDB lineage: Bacteria > Pseudomonadota > Gammaproteobacteria > Burkholderiales > SG8-39 > SCGC-AG-212-J23. The sequence goes on from DATLGR010000381.1 coordinate 1,542, forward strand.
AGGCGGCGAATTCCTCGGGGCGGTCGCCGCCGACCTGCGAGCCGAGCGTGGTGGCCTCGTCGCGCATCTCCTTCAGCTGCAGGATGCGCGCGACTTCCTGCTGCAGCCGGTCGATCACCGGGCGCGGCGTGCCGGCGGGGACGAAAAGTCCGTTCCAGCCGATCGCCGCGATCGCCGGAAAACCGGCCTCGGCCATGGTGGGCACGTCGGGGATGATGCTCACCCGCTCCGGACCTGCCACGGCCAGCCCCCGCAGCTTTCCGGTCTTGATGTGGTCGCGGATGACGACCGAGGCCAGAAACGCGGTCTCCACGTGCCCCCCGGTCAGGTCGGGAAGCTCGGCGCCGATCGCCTTGTAGGGGATCTCGCGCACCTGGATGCCCGCCACCGACTTTAGGTGCTCGCCGACCATCTGGGTGATGGCGCCCGTGCCGCCGGACGCGTAGGTGAGCGCCTGGGGCCTGGACTTCGCGAGCGACACGTACTCCTTCACGGTGCGCGCGGGCACGGAGGGGTGCACCACCATGACGAGCGGCGTCGAGATGAGGCGCGTGACCGGAATGACGCGCTCGTTGAGGATGCAGCACGGGTCGGGCGTGAGGAGGTCGTTCAGCGCGTTGTTCACCACGGCCTGCAGCACGGTGTGGCCGTCGGGCGTCGCGCGCGCCACTTCGCGCGCCGCGATCATGCTGTTGGCGCCAGGCCGGTTCTCCACGATCACCGGTTGACCCAGGGCCTCGGCCAGCTTCGGCGCGATGCGCCGCGCCGTCACGTCGACGGCGCTGCCGGCGCCGGTGGGCACCACCCAGCGCACCGGCTTCGACGGAAAAGGCTGCGCGTGCGCGAGCGCGGCGATCACGAGGCCGCAGAGAACGAGCGTGAACCGCATCTTCGAGGGGGCTCCTATCGGGTTGGACGTCGATCGGACGAGCGCTAAGTGTATGCCTGCAGGGATCTGGCTTGCCGCAGCGCCTGCCATACCCGGTGGGGCGTGGCGGGCATGTCGAGCGCTTTCACGCCCAGGGGTCGCAGCGCATCGAGCACCGCGTTCATCACCGCCGGCGGCGCGCCGACGCAGCCGGCCTCGCCGATGCCCTTCACGCCGAGCGGATTGGTTTTCGCCGGGACCTCGATGAAGTCGAGCTCGTAGTGCGGCGGCAGGTCGGCCGCGCGCGGCATGGCGTAGTCCATGAAGCTCGCCGAGAGCACCTGGCCCGACTCGCGGTCGAACGCCACGTTTTCCATGAGCGCCTGGCCGAGGCCCTGGGCGAGCGCGCCCTCGATCTGGCCGTGGCAGATCATGGGATTGATCACGCGGCCCACGTCGTCGACCACCGCGTAGCGGTCGATCTCGACCGCACCGGTGTCCGGGTCGATCTCGAGCTCGCACACGTGGCAGCCGTTGGGGAACGTGGGCGGCACGCTCGAGCTGCCGCTCGCGTCCAGCCCGACGCCGAACTGCGGCGGCAGCCCCACCGGGCGGAAGAAGGCTTTCGCCACCTCGGTGAGCGCGATGCTTCGGTCGGTGCCGGCAATTTCGAACCTGCCTTCGGAAAATCTCAGGTCCGGGACGCCGGCCTCCAGCAAATGCGCCGCCAGCGGCTTGGCCTTCTCGACGATCGCGTCGGCCGCGCCCTTGAGCGCCGAGCCGCCGAGCATGGCGCTGCGCGAGGCATAGGTGCCGCGGCCGAAGGCCACCGCGTCGGTGTCGCCCTGCACCAGGCGGATGCTCTCGAACGGAACGCCGAGCCAGTCGGAGACGAGCTGCGCATAGGTGGTGGCGTGGCCCTGGCCGTGCGAGTGCGTGCCGGCGACGATCGTCACCATGCCGCTCGGGTCGAAGCGCAGCTCCATGCGCTCGTTGAAGACGCCCGAATCCTCCAGGTAATAGATGAGCGCCCGGCCGCGCAGCTTGCCGCGCTTCTCCGAATCGCGCTTGCGCGCTGCATAGCCCTTCCAGTCGGCGAGCTCGAGCGCGCGGTCGGTGAGGCGCGCGAAGTCGCCCGAGTCGTACGTCCACCCGGCCGCGGCGCCGATGGCCCAGCCGGCGGTGGTGTTGTAAGGCATCGCCTCGGGCGCGATGTAGTTGCGCCGCCGCAGCTCGACCGGATCGATGCCGAGCTGCGCCGCGGCTTCGTCCATCAGCCGCTCGATCACATAGGAGGCCTCGGGCCGCCCGGCGCCGCGGTAGGGGCCGAGCGGCGTGGTGTGCGTGAAGATGGCCTTGCTCGCCACGAGCATCGCCGGTACCACGTAGACGTTCGGAATGTTGCGCAGCGAGCAGAGCACCGGCACGACGCCCGCGTTGCTGACGCAGGCGCCCACCGCGTGCAGCGCCTCGGCGCGGATCGCCAGGATGCGGCCGTCCTCGTCGAGCGCCAGCTCGGCGCGGATGAGCTGGTCGCGGCCGTGGTTATCGCCGAGCAGCGCCTCGGTGCGCGTCGCCACCCATTTCACCGGGCGGCGCAGGCGCCGCGAGGCCCACAGCACGAGCCCGTCCTCCGGGTAGATGTCGCCCTTCATGCCGAAGCCGCCGCCGACGTCGGGCGAGATCACCCGCAGCCGCGTCTCGGGCAGCCGGAACACCGCGCCGGCGAGGATCGAGCGCACCCCGTGCGGGTTCTGCGAGCTCGTGTGCAGGGTAAAGGCGTCGTCGGCCGGGCTGTAGTCGCCGATCGCGGCGCGCGGCTCGATGCTGTTCGCCGTGATGCGGTTGTTGTACAGGCGCACCGACACGACATGCCTGGCTTTCGCGAACGCCTGCTCGGTCGCCTCCTTGTTGCCCATCATCAGGGGAAAGGCGAGGTTGCCGGGCATCGGCGAGTCGTCCCAGACGCGCGGCGCGCCGTCCCTGGCCGCGTCCTCGACGCTCACCGCGGCGGGCAGCGGCTCATAGTCGACCTCGATGCGCTCGGCGGCGATGCGCGCGAGCTCGGGCGTTTCGGCCACCACGAAGGCGATGCGGTCGCCCACGTAGCGCGCCTTGTCCGCCGCGAGCAGCGGCCGGAACGTGCGATGGCCCTTGGGGCCGCCCATGTCCTCGGGCATGAACAGCGGCGGGATGCCGCCGAGCTGCTCGGCGGCGGCATCGGCGCCGGTGAGCACAAGGTGCACGCCCGGCATGGCGAGCGCCGCGCGCGCGTCGATGCCGCGGATGCGTGCGTGCGCATGCGGCGACATCAGCACGGCGCCGTGCAGGCAGTGCGGCGGCTGCAGGTCGTCGACAAAGCGCGCGCGCCCGGTGAGGAAACGCTGGTCCTCCACGCGGCGCACGGGCTGGCCGATACCGAAGCGGTTCATGGCTTGACAGACCTCCGGGTCGGTTGGAACATGAACTTGTTCAGTTGATCGTAGTGCAAGGATTCCGGTGCCGTCCAGAAAAACCGCGCTCGCCACCGGCATCGGCGCGGCCGCTTCCTACGCGCTCGCGCGCACAGTCTAAAGACCCTCATGAAAATCGACATCTTCAACCATGTCATGCCGAGCGAGTACCTGGAGCTGGTGAAGCAGCACTCCAAGGAGCCCGGCATGGTGAAGCGCATGAGCGGCCTGCGCATGCTGTGGGACATCGAGCACCGCGTCGAGATGCTGCGCGCGCAGTTCCCGGAGGTGAAGCAGGTGCTGACGCTGGCGCTGCCGGCGCCCGAGCTCCTCGGCGGGCCGGAGGCCTCGCCGGGCTTCGCGCGCGTGGCGAACGACGGCATGGCCCAGATGGTGCGCCGCTGGCCCGAGGAATTCCCCGCGTTCGTGGCGTCGCTGCCCCTGAACAATCCGGACGCGGCGCTGAAGGAGATGGACCGCGCCATCGGCGAGCTCGGCGCGCGGGGGATCCAGATCATTTCCAGCGTCGCCGGCCGCCCGCTCGACGACCCGGCGTTCTTCCCGGTGTTCGAGCGCATCACCAACCACCACGACCTGCCGATCTGGATGCATCCGGCGCGGCCGGCGAGCCGCGCCGACTACCCCGGCGAGCCGAAATCCCGGTACGAGATCTGGCAGGTGCTCGGCTGGCCGTTCGAGTCGAGCGTCGCCATGGCGCGCATCGTGTTCTCCGGCTTGCTCGAGCGGCTGCCGAAGATGCGCATCATCACCCACCACTGCGGCGGCATGATCCCCTACTTCGCCGGCCGCGCCGAGACGCTGTGGGCGCAGCTCGGCTCGCGCAGCGCCGACGGCGAGGAGGCCGAGGTGCTGAAGCGCCTGTCCAAACCGCCGATCGAGTACTTCCGGATGTTCTACGGCGACACGGTGCTCGGCGGCGCGGCGGCGCCGCTCGCCTGCGGGCTCGCCTTCTTCGGCGCCGACCGCATCGTCTTCGCGAGCGACTGCCCCTTCGATCCGGAAGGCGGCCCGATGTTCATCCGCGAAGGCATCCGCTCGATCGAGTCGCTCGGCCTCTCCGAGGGCGACAAGCGCAAGATCTACTTCGGCAACGCCCTGCGCCTGCTGAAGCTGCAAGGCCCTCCATCAGGAGCCTGAGGAGCCGCCGCAGGTCACTTCTGGCGCTTGAGGAACTCGCCCACGACGGCGTTGAAGCCGGCGGGATTCTGCAGGTTGGCGATGTGCGCGGCCTTGGGCACGGACTTGTGCTCGGCGCCGCGCACCTTTTTCGCGAGCTCGGCCATGAGCTCGGGCGGGCCGCCGAGCTTGTCCTCGGCGCCGCTCACGTAGAGCGTGGGCGCCTTGATGTCCTTCAGCCGCTCCTCGATGTCCAGGCGCAGGAACGCCGCGGTGACGCCCAGGTAGCCGAAGCTGGTGGTGCCGCGGATCATGTTGCGCACGTTCTGCAGCACCTTCGGGTTGGCGGCCTTCCAGTCCTCCGAGAACCAGCGCTGCACGGTGGGCTCGACGATGGCCTCGACGCCGTCCTTCGCCACCGCTTCGCGCAGCTTGTGCCACATGGCGGCGAACTCGGGCACCATCTTCGCCCGGCAGCAGCACGGCACGAGGGCGTTGACGCGATGCGAGTTGCCGATGGCGAAGCTCTGCACGATGGCGCCGCCCAGCCCCAGCCCCACCAGGTGCGTCTTCTGGATGTTGAGCTCGTTCAGCAGGCCGGTGAGGTCTCGCACCAGCAGCTCCATCGCGTAGTCGCCCTCGGTCGCTTGCGTGTCGCCGTGGCCGCGCAGGTCGTAGCGCAGGATGCGGTAGCTCGCGCCCAGCGCCTCCACCTGCGGATCCCACAGGGTATGGTCGTTGGCGATGCCGGTGACGAAGGTGACGTACGGCGCCCCCTCTTTGCCGTCAATGCGGTAGTCGATCTTGATCCCGTTGACGTCGACCTGTGGCATGGGGCTCCTAATAGGTCACCGGCGTTCCCTTGGGCACGATGCCGCTCGGATTGAAGCGCCGGTTGGACCAGTAATTGATGACGTAATAGCGCGGCTTCACCGTGGCGGCGATGCCGGGCACCCGGTACAGCTCGCGCAGGAAGCGCGAGAGGTTGGGAAAATCCGCGATGCGCTGCCGGTTGCAGCGAAAGAGCGAGAAGTACGCCACGTCGAAGCGCACCAGCGTCGGGAACAGCCGCCAGTCCGCCTCGGTGAGGCGCTCGCCGACCAGGGCGCGGCGGCCCTCCAGGCGCGCTTCCAGCGCGTCCAGCGCCTCGAACACCGCGTCGTAGGCCGCGTCGTAGGCGGCCTGGGTTTTGGCGAGCCCGCAGCGGTACACGCCGTTGTTCACCTTGGCGTAGACCATCTCGTTCACGCGGTCGATCTCGGCGCGCAGCGCCACCGGGTAATAATCGGTGTCGTCGCCCGCGATGCCGGCGAACTCCGCGTTCAGCATCCGCAGGATCTCGGAGGATTCGTTGCTGACGATGCGGCGCGTCTTCTTGTCCCACAGCGTGGGCACGGTCACCTTGCCGGTGTAGCGCGGGTCGGCGGCGGCGTAAGCCTCGTGCAGGTAGCGAAAGCCGTTGACCCGGTCGGGCGTGCAGTCGGGAAAAGCCGGGTCTTCCTCGTACGTCCAGCCCTGGTCGCGGCGCCCCGGGATGGCGAAGGCGGTGCTGATCGCGTGCTCGAGCTTCTTCAGCACGAGGAAGATCATCACGCGGTGCGCCCAGGGGCAGCTATGCGCGAGATACAGGTGGTAGCGGCCCGCCTCGGCCTTGAAGCCCGACGATCCGTCGGCAGTGATGCGATCGCGAAAGCGGCTCTCGATGCGCCGGAACTCGCCGCCGGCGGTCTCCTGGGGCAGGTCCTCCTCGCGCCAGCGGCCTTCGAAAAGAATTCCCATGGCCCCGCGATTTGAACACGAAGCCGCCGCCCCCGCTAGAAGCCGCGCTGCAGGCTCTCCAGGTGCTCGAGCGCCTCGTCCAGGTCGCTAAAGAGCGCCGGCAGCGCGGCCGGCGGGACGGCGGAGCGGCGCGCGACGCAGTCCCTGAGCAGGGGGCCGACGCGCGCCTGGCCGTCGAGCGCGGGATGGCGCTCGCGCAGCCACGCGAGCACGCGCTCCTCCACCGCCTCGATCGCCACGTCGCCGAGCCCGGGGCAGCACGAGCAGCCGTTCGCATGGCGCTCGGCGAGCTGCGTCCAGCGGCCGAGCAGCGTGGCAGCCTCGACCGCCAGGCGGATATCATCCGTGCCCATGACCCAAGCGTACAACTGGAACGCCCTGGAGCGGGAGTCGCCGCGGCCCGGCATCGAGCGCATCGCCTTTCGCGGCGACAACGCCATGGTGGTGCTCAACTGGATCAAGCCCGGCATGGTGCCGGGGCCGCACCGCCATCCCTTCGAGCAGCTCGTCTTCATCCTGCAGGGACGCACCCGCCTGCACGTCGGCGACGAGGTGTTCGACTGCGGCCCGGGGACCATGGTGCGCGTGCCGCCGGACGTCATGCACTGGGCCGAGCCGGTGGGCGACGAGGTGTGCCTCAACCTCGATGTCTTCGCCCCCGTGCGCGAGGACTATCTTCACCTGGTGGAGTACCAGAAATGAGCCGGCGGTTCATCGATCTGTCGATTTACCTCGAGAACGACGTGGTGTCCGATCCGCCGGTGTACCGGCCCCGGATCAGCTATCTCGACCACAAGACCTCGGTGCCCGAGCTGCTCGCGTTCTTCCCCGGGCTCAAGGGCGAGGACCTGCCCGAGGGGGAGGCCTGGGCGATCGAGAAGGTGGAGCTCATCACGCACAACGGCACGCACCTGGATGCGCCCTACCACTTCGCCTCCACCATGGACGGCGGCAAGCGTGCCATCACCATCGACGAGGTGCCGCTCGAATGGTGCTTCCAGCCGGGCGTGAAGCTCGACTTTCGCCGCTTCCCCGACGGCTACGTGGCCACCGCGAAGGACGTCGAGGCCGAGCTCGCGCGCATCGGCCACGAGCTGAAGCCCCTGGAGATCGTGGTCGTCAATACGCGCGCGGGCTCCCGCTACGGGCACGACGACTACGTGCGCGCCGGCTGCGGCATGGGGCGCGAGGCCACGCTGTACCTGCTTGAGCGCGGCGTGCGGCTCACCGGCACCGACGGCTGGAGCTGGGACGCCCCCTTCGTCTACACCGCCGAGAAATACGGCGCCAGCGGCAACGCCGGGCTCATCTGGGAGGGCCACAAGGCCGGCCGCGACATCGGCTACTGCCACCTCGAGAAGCTGCACAACCTCGAGGCGCTGCCCCCGGACGGCTTCACCATCGCGTGCTTCCCGATGAAGATCCGCGCCGCCTCCGCCGGCTGGACGCGCGCCGTCGCGATCCTCGACAGCTAGAAGGGGACGGAGCCCGGGCTCCGTCCCCGGGAACTCACTCCGCTTTGGCGCCCGTCGCCTTGGCGACCTGTGCCCATTTGGCGAGCTCCTTGCGCACGTACGCGGAAAATTCCTGCCGGCTCATGGCCGGAATGTCGTAGCCCACGCCGGCCAGCCGCTGCTTCGCCTCCGGGACCTGCACTGCGCGCATCATGTCCGCCGAGAGCCGCTCGATCAGGGCCGGCGGCGTGCCGGCGGGCACCCAGGCGCCGATCCATTGCTCGTCATGGAAGGCGGGGAAACCCGCCTCGGCGAGCGTCGGCACTTCGGGAAGGAGCGGCGAGCGGCTGGCGCTCGTGACGGCGAGCGCCTTCACCTTCCCGGCCTTGATGAAGGGCACCGCCGGCGCCAGGCCGGTGCTGGCGAGCGCCACTTCGCCGGTCGAGGCAGCCGTCATCGGCGCCACGGCGCCCTTGTAGGGAATATGGGGGATGTCGACCTTCGCCAGCACCTTGACGAGGTAATCCATCACCAGGGCAGGGCCGGTGCCGAGGCCCGGCGAGCCGAACTCCAGCTTCGCGCCGCCGCGGGCCCGATCGAAGACCTCGCGCAAGCTGTCGACCTTGAGCGCGGGCGAAGCGACGATGACGTTCGGGCTCACCGCCAGGATGGCCACCGGAACGAGGTCTTTCTCGGCATCGAAGCCCGCCTGCGGGTAGAGCGCGGGCGTGATGGCGTAAGCGCTGGAGGCGACGAGGATCGAGTAGCCGTCGGGCGCCGCCTTGGTCGCCGTCTGGATGGACAGAAGCGAGCCGGCGCCGGCGCGGTTCTCGACCACCACGCCCTGGCCCCAGAGCTTGGACAGCTCCTGGCCGGCGATGCGCGCCACGACGTCCTGCGGGCTTCCGGGCGAAGCGACGATCAGGCGCACGGGCTTGGTGGGGAACTTCGCTTCCTGCGCGCTCGCGCCGCCGGCGGCCAGCGCCAATGCCGCGGCCGCGAATGCAATGCTCAACATCGGTTTCATCGCAATCTCCTGGGTGAAATTCAAATGGGCGCGGCGAGCGCCTCGAGCGAGCGCGCCACGATTTCGGTCTGCGCCTCGGGCGGCGCCTTGGCCATCTCGAGCCGGCCGATCTCGAGCGAGTTTTCCACCACCAGCCGGCAGCGCTCGTAGCGCCGGCGCATGAAGCCGCGAAAGGCGGACTCGACGTCGGGGGCGCGCTCGAGCTCCTGCGCCAGCACGATGCCGTCCTCGGCGGCCATGCCGGCGCCGGAGGCGAGCTGCGGCGTGCTCGCATGCGCCGCATCGCCGACGAGGACGGCGCGGCCCTTGAACCAGTCGTGCCGCAGGATGTGGCCTTCGAGCGGCCGGTAGACGATGCGCGATTGCGCGCCGAGCTCTTCGCGCAGGCGCGCCAGCACGCCGCCGTAGCCTTCAAGCAGCCGGCGCAGCACCCCCGGCTGCTCGTGCGGCTCGCGCCGGCGATTGTCCGGCACATGCTCGAGCAGGAAGAGGTACATCTCGCTCTTCGAGACCGGCGTCAGGCCGCACTTGACCGGGCCGCCGAGGAAGAAATGGCGTCGATCGATCGCGGCAGGCCGCGCCGTCATCAGGCGCCAGCACGCCTGCCCCGTGAACTGCGGCTTCGGGGCCTCGGGGAACAGGAGCGGGCGCATGGTGGAGAAAATGCCGTCGGCGCCCACGACGAGGTCGTAGCGGCCTTCGGCTCCGTCGGTGAGCCGCACGCTGACGCCTTCGCGATCCTGCTCGATCGAACCGACCGTGGCCCCGAGCTTCACCTTCGATCCGAGCGCCTGGACCAGGTCCGACAGGATCCGGTGCAGGACGGGCCGCAGAATGCCGCCGGCGCCCGGGATGCCGGGATCGAGCGGTGGGCTCTTCACGTCCTGGATCGCGCGTCCGTCCACCGTGCAGACCCGGATCCCGTCGTGCGTATGCCCCTCGTCCATCACCCGCTCGAGGACGCCGAGCGTCTTGAACGCGCGCAGCGTCGAGGCAGTGATGGTGATGCCGGCGCCGGCGACGCGCCAGTGCGGATCGAGATCGACGAGCTGCACCTCGACCCCCGCACGGCGCAGCATGATGGCGCACGACATGCCCGCCACCCCGCCGCCCACGATGAGGGCGTTGCGCACCATGCGCGTCACGCGCTTGCCCAGCTGCCGAGCGCGATGCCGGTGTACCAGTCCCGCACCGCGCGGTAATAGTGGGTCCGGAAGGGGCGGCCTTCTGCGCAGCCCATGGCCGCAAGCCACATCCGGATCTCCTCGGCGCCGTTGCCCGCTTCGTGCACGCGCTCGGCGGCGAACGTCACGGCACCGGCACCATCCGCTGCCTCCAGGAGGCGGAGAAACTCCCGGTCGAACGCCTCGTTCACCATGCCCATGCGAGGCGTGGCGAGGTCGTGGCTGATTCCGCCCGTGGCGAGGATCGCCACCCGCTCGAGAGCGCCGTAGGCGCGCAGGGCCCTGCCGAGCCAGTCGCCGAACTGGTAGCAGCGCCGCATGGTGGGCATCGGCGGCTGCACGCAGTTGAACAGCACCGGCACCACCGGCACGTCGCGCGCCACGCCCGCAAGCTCGAGCGGCGTGAGTACGCCGTGATCGAGCGTGAGCTCCATCGAGAAGGACGGATCGAAGCCGTTTTCGAGCGCGCTGCTGAGCAGATAGGCGCCGAGCCCGGCGTCTCCCTGGAGCACGCGCTTCTCGGCCTTGAGCCAGTGCTCGACCGGAGCGGGATACTGGTCCGCCGCGCCGATGCAGATCGCGGGCAGGTTGTTCAGGAAGAAATTGTGCAGGTGATCGTCGGAGAACACCACGATGGCCTGCGGCTTCGAGGCCGCGATCGCCTTGCCCGTCTCGCGGAACGCGGCATAGATCTCCTCCCGATCGGCGGCCGGGATCGCCTCCGGAAACTGCAGCATGACCGGGGTGTGGCTCGCGGCGAAGATTCCGGTGATCTGCGCCATCAGCCCTCCTTCACGCCGCGCAGCGCGGCGAGCGATACGGCCTCGGGAATGCGCATGCCGATGCAATGCGCCCGCAGCAGGTAAGGGTTGACGCCCGCCTCGTAGAGCGCGGCCACGTCGTTGCCGAGGATCGCCGCCTTGGCCCTCGGCGTGAGGCGGTAGCGGGCAAGGTAGCCGTGCGGATCCCGCCGGTAGTGCTCGAGGTCGTCGGGCCTGTGGTGGAGCTCGTAGAGCGCCTTGTCGAGCCAGTAGGCCTCCGCGGTCGGCATCATCTGTCGCCAGTTCTTCATCATCGCGCCCCGAGCCGCTCGGCCAGCCAGTCGACGATGGTGGGCACCGTGTGCGGCCCGAAGCCCATGTGCCCGCCGGGGAAGAAGCGCACGCTCTTCGGCTTGCCGTGATCGAGGAGCAGGAAGATGTCCTCGATCGGGCACTGCCGGTCGTCCTTGCCGTTGACGAGCAGCAGCGGCGCGCAAGGGCGATCGAGCAGCTCCTGGTCGAGGAGCGAGAGCTGCGCAAAGCGCGCGATGTACTCGGCGTCGCTCTTCGCGCCGAGCATGCGGCTTCGGGTCTCGACGAGCTCCATGAGGTAGCTCTCGGGATGGCGCGAGGCCTCGACCCACGAGCGCTGGAACATGTGGTGCGCGCCGCCGCCCCAGCTCACCGCGGCGGCGAGGCGCTCGGGCATCAGGTGCGCGAGCTTGGTGGCCCAGTAGCCGCCGAAGGAGCGCCCGAGGATCGCCGGCCGGGCGCCATCGAGGTCCGGCTGCGAGGCGACCCAGTCGAGCACCGGGAGGAACTGGCGGTGCGCATCCGGAACCGCCACGACCGGCGACTCGCCGGTGCCGGCGTTGTCCATCGCCACGGTCGCGAAGCCGCGCGAGAGGAGGCCGTTGGAGAGCTCGGTCATCTCCTCCTTCCAGGCGTCGACGCCGCCCCACATCACGACGACTTTCGGTCGCGCAGGCGACGGCGGCCGGCGCGCGTAGAACACCACTTCGCGGCCCTCGTCCGCTCGTCCGTCGAACGGCACGGTGACGCGCCGGATCGGCGGCGTCATCAGGCGCCCGGCGTTGAGATAGGCCTCGCGCTCGAGGCGGTAGCACTCGAGTTTTTTGGGGTGGTTCGGGCACGGAAACCGGCCCAGGAAGTAAAAGCCGTACGACTGAAGGTAAAGCCGCCGGGCCTCATCGAGATTGCCCTTGCGCTCGGCGTCCGCTGCTTGGCGGCTGGCCCGCTCCCCCGCCTCGCCCCACACCTGGGCCCAGCTCTCGCCATCGAGGCCGCGCAGCGCGTCGATGAGCGGCGCGGTGGCCGCGGGGTCCGTCAAGCCCAGGGGATGCACGCGCTTCGCGAGCTTGTCGTGCATCCAGCGCTTGGCGTCGTCGAGCGAGCGGGGACCTGAACGTTCGTGGAGAGCGGACAACTGCAGGGCCTCAGGACGGCGAAAACGGAACGCATATTATCGATACTTGTTTGGATGCAATGCAACCTGTTTCTTATTCATTATGACTGTGTTGTAATACGTTCATCGCCGGAAGCCATTGAGATTCCATGAAAAACAACGAATCGACCAGGACCCGCGCAGCCGCCGACATCGTGGCCGCGGTGGAGCGACAGATCCTGCGGGGCGAGCTGGCTCCGGGACAGCGGCTCGACGAGGCCGCGCTGGCCAAGGCCTTTGGAGTCTCGCGCACGCCCGTACGAGAAGCGGTGCTCGAGCTGGCCGCGCTCGGCCTGGTCGAGCAGCGGCCGCATCGCGGGGCGTTCGTCACGGAAGTCACCCTGGAGGAAATCTTCGACGTCTACGAGGTGCTGGCCGAGCTGGAAGGGCTTTGCGCACGCCTCGCCGCAAGGCGCATGGACGAGAAGGAGCGCGACGAGCTCCTGAAACTCCACGGACGGATGGGGAAGCTCACGGCGGCAGAGGACCGCGAGCAGTACATCGCCCTCGACTACAGGTTCCACGGGCTGCTCATCCGGGCGGCGCGCAACGCCGCGTTGCGAGATCACATCTCCACGTGCATGAGGCGGATCGCGCCGGTGCGCACGACCAGCATGGAGCTGGTGCGCAACATGCGGGCGGCGTACGCCGAGCATGAGAATCTCGTGCAAGCCATCCTGGAGGGCGACGCCGAGCGGGCGGAACGGATCATGACCGAGCACGTCGCGCTGCGCGCCGAGCAGGCCAAGGACCTGGTTGCGCGCTGGAAGACGCGCAAAGCCGCCTAGGTCCTAGGGGACGGAGCCCGGGCTCCGTCCCCGGTGCAGCGCCGACCAGACGCGCGCGGGGGTGAACGGAAAGTCCAGGTGGTGGATGCCGAGCGGGCGCAAGGCGTCGATCACCGCGTTGGCCGCCGCGGGGACGGCGCCGGTGGTGCCCGCCTCGCCGGCGCCCTTCACGCCGAGCGGGTTGCTGGGCGAAGGCACCGAGTGGTCGGCGAGCTGCACGTCGGGAAGGATGTCGGCGCGCGGCAGCGCGTAGTCCATGAAGCTGCCGGTGAGTAGCTGGCCGTTTTCGTCGTACACGCAATGCTCGGCGAAGGCCTGGCCGAGCCCCTGCACGATGCCGCCGTGAAGCTGGCCCTCGACGAGCGTGTGGTTCATGACCCGGCCGCAGTCGTCCACCGCCACGTAGCGCACCACCTCGACGACGCCGGTTTCGCGGTCGATCTCCACCTCGCACACGTGCGCGCCGCCGGGGAAGGCCACCGGCGTCGGGATGGCCCCCTTGGCGTCGAGCACGGCGCCGTAGCGGCGCACGAGCTCGCGGAAGCTGACCGAGAGGTCGGTGCCCTTCACGCGGTAGCGCCCCTTCGAGAACTCGATGTCCGCGGAGGCGGCCTCGAGCTCTTTCGAGGCGAGCTCGAGGCCTTTCTTCACCGCCTCCTGCGCCGCCGCGAAGAGCGCGCCGCCGTGCGACATCATCGAGCGCGAGCCCACCGTGCCGCCGCCTTCGAGCGCCGGGCCGCGCGGGTCGCTCGGCTTCACCGCGAGGTCCTCCTCCGGTACCCCGAGCACCTCGGCCACGATCCCCGCGAACATGGTCTCGTGCCCCTGGCCCGACGGGCCCGAGAGCACGTGCAGCTCCGCATTGCCGGAGGCGCCGAACTTGATCGCCGCCTGCTCGTGCGGCGAAGGGCCGCCGCCGCAGGGCTCGATGAACATGGCGAGGCCGATGCCGCGCAGCCGGCCGCGCGCCGCGGCGGCCATGCGCCGCGCCTCGAAGCCGCTCCAGTCGGCAAGCGCCACCGCGCGCTCGAGCTGCCCGGGCGGATCGCCGCTGTCGTAGGTGGAGCCGACCGGCGTCTTGTAGGGGAATGCCTCGCGCGGGATGAGGTTGCGCCGCCGCAGCTCCACCCGGTCGAGGCCGAGCTCGCGCGCCGCCTCGTCGACCAGCCGCTCGACGAGATAGGACACGTTCGGCCGGCCGGCGCCGCGGTAGGCAGTCGTCGAGGTGGTGTTGGTCAGCGCGAGCTCGTGCCGCCCGTGGATCACCGGGATGCGGTAGGCGTTGATCGCGTGCGTGGACGGATTGACGGTGTTGATGAGCGGCCCGGCCTGGGACAGGAACGCACCGCAGTTCACGATCCAGCGGATGCGCGCCGCAAGGAAGCGCCCCTCGGCGTCGAGCGCGAGCTCGCCGTGCAGCTCGGCGGCGCGGCCGTGGTGGTCGCTCACGATGGTCTCGAAGCGCGAGCCGACCCACTTCACCGGCGCACCCAGCACCCTCGCCGCGTGCAGAAGCGCAACGTATTCCGGGTACACCTGCGAGCGGATGCCGAAGCCGCCGCCGACGTCGGCGGCGTGCAGGCGGATGCGCCCGGGCTCGAGGCCGGTGATGGCGCTGAAGTTGGGCAGCATCATCGAGACGCCCTGCGAGGAGGCGTACACGTCGAAGCTGTCGCTCGGCGCGTCGTAGACGGCGACGCAGGCTTTCGGCTCCATCGGCGTGCCCGAGACGCGCGCCGCGTCGAGCGCGATGCGCGTCACGTGGCTCGCCCGCGCGAAGGCCGCCGCGGTGGCCGCCTCGTCGCCATAGGCGAAGCTCGCGGCGAGGTTGCCGGGCACCTCCTCGTGCAGCTGAGGCGCCCCGGCGGCGAGCGCCGCGGCGGCGTCGACCACCGCCGGCAGGTCCTCGTAGTCGACCGCGATGCGCTCGACCGCGTCCAGCGCCGCCGCCGCGGACGTCGCCACCACCAGCGCGACTTCCTGCCCGACATAGCGCACCCGGCTGCGGGCCAGGATCTCCCGGTGCGGCACCTTGATCGGGTAGCGCACCATCGGCGGCGGCGTACGGAAGTGCGCGACGTCGGCGCCGGTAAACACGCGCGCCACGCCGGGCTGGGCCGCGGCCTGCGCCGTGTCGATCGCGCGGATGCGCGCATGCGCGCGGTCGGCGCGCAGGAACGCGGCGTAGAGCTGCCCTGGAAAATTCCAGTCGGCGGTGTAGCGGCCGCGGCCGGTCAGGAGGCGCTCGTCTTCGCGCCGCCCCTTGAAGGCGCTCATGCGTGCCAGACCTCGCGCGCGGTCTGCACCACGCGCTCGAGCTTGCGCCACTGCTCCTCCTCGGCGAGGCGATTGCCGTGGTGCGTGCTCGAGAAGCCGCACTGCGGCGACAGGCACAGGTCCTCCAGCGGCACGTACTTCTGCGCCTCGTCGATCCGGCGGCGCAGCGCGGCGCCCGACTCGAGCGCCGCGGTCTTGGACGACACCAGCCCGAGCACCACCTTGCGGCCCCGCGGCACGAGGCGCAGCGGCTCGAAGCCGCCGGCGCGCTCGCTGTCGAACTCCATGAAGAAGCCGTCGACCTGGCAGGAGAACATCGCCTCGGCGACCGGCTCGTAGCCGCCCTCGGCGACCCAGGCGCTTTTGAAGTTGCCGCGGCAGGTGTGCAGCGTGACGGTCATCCCGGGGGGACGGCCTGCCAGGGCGCGGTTGATCGTGCGCGCGTAGGTGCGCGGCAGCGCCTCGGGGTCATCGCCGTTGCGCCGGCAGGTCTCGCGGATCCTGGGATCGCACAGGTAGGCGAAGGCCACGTCGTCGAGCTGCAGGTAGGTGCAGCCGGCCGCGGCGAACGCGGCGATCGCGGCCGGCTGCAC
>DATLGR010000382.1:0-16535 GCA_035540415.1 Burkholderiales bacterium
GCGCTGCGGGATGAGCGCGATGCCGGCGTGCAGGGCATCGCTCGGACCGCGCAGCGCGAGCGCCCGGGCGCCCAGCAGGATCTCCCCGGCGTCCGGGCGCACGAGCCCGTAGAGGATGCTCATGAGCGTGGTCTTGCCGGAGCCGTTCTCGCCGAGCAGCCCGTGGATCTCGCCCGGCGCGAGGTCGAAATCGATGCCGTCGTTCGCCACGACGGCGCCGAACCGCTTTGTGATGCCGCGCATCACGACCGCGGCCGGCGCGGCTTGCGGCGGCACCGCTAGTCGAAGGACACCGGAATCTTGAGCTCGCCGCGCTCGACGCGCGCGGTGGTGTCCTTCAGCGCCTTGACGGCCGCCGGCGGCAGCTTGGCCACGAGCGCCTCGTTCAGGCGGAAGGTGGTAATGCCCTCGCGGGCGCTGCCCGGGTAGTACTTGGCCGGCAGGAAGCTGCCCTTCTGGATGTCGTCGATCAGCTGGCCGATCCCCTTGTAGCCGTCCCAGACCAGGCTGCCGAGCACGTGCTGCGGCGCGAGCGAGGACATGTCGTAGACGTAGCCGATGGCGTACAGGTTGCGCTCTCGCGCCGCCTCGATGGCGCCGCGCGCCGGGCCGCTGCCGCAGATCGAGAACACGTCGACGCCGCGATCGGCGAGCGAGAGCGCCAGGGCCTTGGCCTTGGCGATGTCGGCGAAGGTTCCGACATAGACCGCGCTCACCTCGAGCCCCGGCTTCACCGACTGCGCGCCCTCGCGGAACGCGTTATAGATCGCCTTGCAGCCCGGCAGCGCGACGCCGCCGACGAAGCCCAGCCGGCCGCTCTTGGTGACGTGCGCGGCGACCACCCCGGCGAGGTAGGAGGCCTCCCAGACGGGCGTGTCGTAGGCGGCCAGGTTGTCGCCCTTCTCCTGGGTGCCGAAGCTCGGCCACGCGAAGCGCAGCTTCGGGAACTCCTTGCTCACGCGGAACGCCGCGTCCTTGAACGTTCCGCTGTGCGCGATGAGGAGGTCGGGCGAGCGCTCGGCGTAGCGGCGCAGCACGCGCTCGGCGTCGGCGGGCTGCACGCTCTCGGTGTAGGAATACTCGATGCGCCCTTCCTTCTGCAGGCGCTCAAGCCCGACGTGCAACGCCTGGGTCCAGGTGAGATCGTTGGCGGGGAAGGGCAGCACCGCCGCCACGCGCAGCTTCTGCTGCGCGGCGGCCGGGCCGGCGACGAGCGCGCAGGCGACAATCAGCGACGATGCCAGTCGGGACAGTAGTCTCATGGGTTCCTCCTCCAGTGGTGGAAAGCGGCGATCATTGCGCGCGCAGGCGCCCCGCCGCGAGGCGCACCGCGTCGACAATATTCTGGTAGCCGGTGCAGCGGCACAGGTTTCCCGCCAGCACCTCGCGGATCTCGTGCTCATCCTCGAGCCCGGGCTGCTCGCGCAGCGCGTGCACCAGCGTCATCAGCATCCCGGGCGTACAGAAGCCGCACTGCACGGCGTGGGTCTCCCAGAAAGCCTGCTGCAGCGGATGCAGGGCGCCGCCCTGCGCGAGCGACTCCACGGTCTCCACGCTGGCCCCGTCCGCCTGCACGGCGAACATCAGGCAGGCGCGCGCCGGCAGGGCGTCGACGAGCACCGTGCAGGCGCCGCACACGCCGTGCTCGCAGCCGACGTGCGTGCCGGTGAGCTCGAGCTCGCCGCGCAGGAAATCCGAAAGCAGCAGTCGCGCCTCGACCTCACGCTCGACGGGCGCACCGTTCACCACCAGGCGAATGCGGCGGCGGGCGCTCAACGGCAACGCTCCAGCGCGAGCGATACCGCGCGGCGCGCCACTTCGGCGGCGACCTCGAGGCGCGATTCGGCCGAAAGATGCAGGTCGGCGCGCGGCGTGACCTCCGCGCGCACCGCGGCCTCGACCCTTGCGAGCAGCCGCTCGCCCGGCGCTTCGCCCACGAGCGTGCGCTCGAGCCGGGCGAGCCGCAGCGGCACCTCGGCCACTCCGCACAACGCGAGGCGCACGGCCGCGATGCGCCGCGCAGCATCCCGGCGGACAAGCGCCGCGGCGCCGGCGAGCGCGAAGTCGCCGCGCCGGCGCGCGAATTCCGCGAACGCCCATCCCGTGCCCGGCGCGGGGATCGGCACCCGCACCTCCACGAGGATCTCGTCGGGCGCGAGCGCCGTCTGCAGTGCCCCCGAGAAGAACCCTTCGGGCCGCAGCTCGCGCGTGCCCGAGCGGCTGCGCACGACCAGGCGCGCCTCCAGCGCCAGCACCGCCGCCGGCAGCTCCGCGGCCGGGGCGGCGTTGGCGAGGCTGCCGCCGAGGGTGCCCCGGGTACGGATCTGCATGTGCGCGATGTGGCTTGCCGCTTCGGCGAGCAGCGGCACGTGCTCGCGCACGAGCGCGTCGCGCTCCAGGCGCCGGTGGCGCAGCATCGCCCCCAGGCGCAGCTCGCCGCCTTCGCGCCGCACCTCATCGAGACCCGCCACCCGGTTGAGATCGATCAGCGCATCGGGACGGGCCAGGCGCATGTTGAGCAGCGGCACCAGGCTCTGGCCGCCGGCGAGGAGCTTTGCCCCCTCGCCGAGCCGTTCCAGGAGCTCGAGCGCCTCGTCGAGCGCGCCCGGCGCGTAGTACTCGAAGGGCGCCGGCTTCATCGGGCGGAGCGCCGCGCCCGCAGCGCCGAGAGAATGCGCTCGGGGTTGACCGGCAGCTCATTGAACTCGTGGCCGACCGCGTCGGAGATGGCGTTTGCGACCGCCGCCATCGGGCCGATGATGCCGCCTTCGCCGACGCCCTTGGTGCCCCCCGGGATGACCGGCGAAGGCGTGACGGTGTGGTCCAGGCGCAGGCGCGGGATCTCGGCAGCGCTCGGCACGAGAAAGTCCATGAACGAGCCGGTCAGCAGCTGGCCGTGCTCGTCGTAGGCGAGCTCCTCGTAGAGCGCCTGGGCGATGCCCTGCGCGACGCCACCGTGGATCTGGCCCTCGACGATCAGGGGATTGAGGAGGGTGCCCGAGTCGTGAACCATGACGTAGTCCAGGAACTTGACCTCCCCGAGCCGGGTGTCCACTTCAACGGCCGCGAGGTTGACGCCATAGGGCCAGGCCATCGCCGTCGGATCGAACGCGGCCACCGCTTCAAGGCCGGGCTCGGTGTCTTCGGGCAGCCGGACGACCTGGCGGTAGGCGGCCTCGGCGATCTGCCCCATGGTCACCGCGCGCCCGGGCACGCCGACGATCGACACTCGACCGTCGGCGAACTCGAGGTCGCCGGGCGACGCCTCGAGCATGTGGCTGGCGATGTGCGCGATCTTCTTGCGCAGGCGCCCGGCGGCCTTGCGCACCGAGGCGCCGCCAACGGCGGCCGACCGGCTCGCGCCGGTGCCGTACCCGGTGTAGGGACACACCTGGGTGTCGCCGGTGACCACGTGCACGGCATCGCGATCGACTCCCAGGGCGTCGGCGCAGACTTGCGCGAGGCCGTTGGTGAAGCCCTGCCCCATCTCGCAAAGGCCGGTGTACACCGTCACCTCGCCGCTCGGCTCCATGCGGATGCGCGCGATGTCGTAGCCGCCCTGCGTGCAGCCGCCCTGGTTCAGTCCGCGGGAAGGTCCGAGGGCGGTGTTCTCGACATGGAAGGACATGCCGATGCCGACCGAGCGCCCGCTCTCGCGGGCTTCGGCCTGGCGGCGGCGCCAGCCGGCATAGTCGAACGTGGCCAGCGCCCGGTCCAGGCATTCGGCGTAGCGCCCGCTGTCGAAGGTGTGAAAGATTCCGGTATAGGGAAACGCCTCCGGCGGGATGAAGTTGCGCCGGCGCACCTCGGCGGGGTCGAGCGAGAGCTTTTTCGCCAGCACATCCACCATGCGCTCGACGGCGAAGTTGGCCTGCGGCTGTCCCCAGCCGCGGTACGAGCCGAGCGGGGTCTTGTTGGTCGCCACCGCGCGGGCCCGCACGCGGGCATTCGGGATGCGATAGACGTTGGTCATCATCACCGCCGTCAGCCAGACCGGACCCATGCTGCAGGTGTGGTGCATCGAGCCGAGATCCCCCGCGATGTCGGCGGTGATGGCGGTAATGGTGCCGTCGCGCCGCGCTCCGAGCTTGACCTCGAGGCGCTGCTCCCGGGCGTGGACCGTGGCGACGAAGGACTCCAGCCGGTCCTCGACCCAGCGCACCGGGCGGCGCACCGCGCGCGCGGCAAGCGCCACGGCCGCCTCCTCGGCGTAGAAGTGGAACTTCCCGCCGAATCCGCCGCCGACCTGCGGCACGATCACCCGCACGCGATGCGTAGGCAGGCGCAGCATCGCGGCGAGGTAGTCGCGCACCTGATGCATGCTCTGCGACGAGGTCGTCAGCACCAGCTCGTCGCGGTGCGCGTCCCACTCGGCGAGCACGCCGCGCGTTTCGAGCGGACAGGCGAAATTGCGCTGGATGGAAAAGGTCTCGGCGAGGCGAACGTCGGCTTCGGCGAGGGCGCGCTCGGCATCGCCGATCGCCGTTTCGAACCGGGCCGCGACGTTGTCCGGCCAGTCGTCGTAGAGCCGCGGCGCGCCCGGCGCGAGCGCCGCCTCGATGCTCGCCACCGCCGGCAGCGGCTCCCAATCGACGCGCACCAGCTCGAGCGCGTCCTCGGCGATGTATGGGGAGTCGGCCACGACGAGCGCGGCCGGCTCGCCCACGTAGCGCACGCGGCCGCGCGCGAGCGCCCAGGTGGGGGTGGGACGGTGCTCCTCGAAGGCGAGCATGCTCGGCATCGCGCCGAGGTCGGCCGGAAGATCGGCGCCGGTGAGCACCGCATGCACTCCTGGCAGGCGCCGCGCCTCCGCCGTGTCGATCGAGCGGATGCGCGCATGCGCATGGGGACTGCGCACAAACGCCGCGTGGACCATGCCTGGGCGGGTGAGATCGCCGAGATACCGCGCCTTGCCGGTGAGCAGCGCGGGATCTTCGCGTCGCCGCAGCGGCTGTCCGACCCAGGCACCCATTTGCACTCGCTCCCGCTCGAATTCCGCCTGACCGAACGCTATGCGACGCCGTTCCGGCATGTCAAGCATACTATCCGGCGATGGACCTTCGCTCTTACCTTCACGCCGTGCGCGCAGCCGGCGAGCTCTTCGAAATCCGCCGCGCGGTCGATCCGGTGCGCGAGCTCGGCGCGGTGCTCAATGCCTGCGAGCGTGCCGGCAAAGCGGCGTACTTCCACTCGGTCAAGGGCCACTCGATTCCGGTGACCGGGGCGCTGCTCAGCGCGCCCAGCCGCGTCGCGCTCGCGCTGCAGTGCGCGCCGGGGGCGGTGCACGAGCGCATGGCGGCCGCCACCGAGCGGGCGCTCGCGCCCGAGCTGCAGAGCTCCAAGGCGCCGTGCCAGGAAGTGGTGATCGACAAGCCGGACCTCGCCGCGCTGCCGATCCCGACGCATTCGCCGCTGGATGCGGGCGCCTTCATCACCGCGGGCGTGGTCATCGCCCGCGACCCGGAAAGCGGGCGCCACAACCTCTCGTATAACCGCATGCAGATCTACGGCGCCGACCGCACCGGCATCAGCATGAACATCTGGCGCCACATCAAGGCCTTCTTCGACCGCATCGAGCCGCAGGGGCGCAACCTCCCGTTCTGCGTCGCGCTCGGGCCCGACCCGGTGGTGATGATGGCGGCGGCCTTCCGCTACGCCGGCGACGAGTACGAGGTGGCCGGGAGCCTGCGCGGCGCCCCCATCCCGGTCGCGCGCGCGCTCACCTGCGACGTGCTGGTGCCCGCCACCGCGGAGATCATCCTCGAGGGCGAGGTGCTCGCCGGCGAGCGCCATCTGGAAGGCCCGATGGCTGAATTCACCGGCCATTACTCCGGGGCCGACCCCAAGCACGTGGCGCGCATCACGCGCATCACCCACCGGCGCCAGCCGATCTTCCAGACCATGAACGGCGGCGGCTACGAGCACGTGACGGTGGGCAACATGATCACGCGCGAGCCGCTGCTCGAGCGCTTCGTGCGCCACATCAGCCCGCGCGTGAAGGCGGTGCACCTGCCGCCCTATTCCGGCGGCTTCACCGCCATCGTCGCCCTGGACAAGCCGCAGCCCGGCGAGGCGAAGAACGTGGCGCTGGCGGCGATGGGCGCGCACGTCAATTTCAAGACCGTCATCGTCGTGGATGCGGACGTGGACATCTTCGACCCGGCCGACGTGATGTGGGCGCTCTCGACGCGCGCGCGCTGGGACCGGGGCCTCTCGGCCATCGCCAACGCGCACACCAACGAGCTCGACCCGAGCTCGGAGGAGCACGGCATCGTCGCCAAAATGATCATCGACGCGACCCTGCCCGCCGACAAGCGCGAGCGCTACCGCAAGGTCGTCTATCCGGGCGTCGACCTGAAGCAATACCTCGAGTGATCGGCCAGCCGGTCCCGCGCAAGGAGGACGAGCGCCTGCTGCGCGGCGCCGGCTGCTACGCCGACGACTGGAGCCTGCCCGGGCAGGCGTACGCCTGCATGGTGCGCTCGCCGCACGCGCACGCCCGCATCCGCGGCCTTTCGGCCGAGGCGGCGCTGCGGGTGCCCGGGGTTCTCGCCGTGCTCACCGGCCGCGAGGCCGAGGCCGACGGCCTGCAGCCCATCCCGGTGCGCCCCGTCACCGTGAACCCCCACGAGGTGAAGCTCGAGAACCGCGATGGCTCGCCGATCCGCATTCCCTCCTACCGGATGCTGCCCACCGACAAGGCGCGCTTCGTGGGCGAGGCGGTGGCGATGGTGCTCGCCGAGACGGCGATGGCGGCCAAGGACGGCGCCGAGGCGGTCGAGGTGGACTACGAGCCGCTCGCGGCGAACTGCGTCGCCGCGGCCGCGTCCGAGGCGCCGCTCGTGTGGGAGGCGCTCGGCTCGAACGTTCTGGTCGACGCGGACGTGGGCGACGCCGGCGCGGCGGAAGCGGCGTTCCGCCGCGCCGCGCACGTGGTGCGGCTGCAGACGACGATCAACCGCGTGACCGGGGTGCCGCTCGAGCCGCGCTGCGCCCTTGCCGCGTTTTCCGAGGGGCGCTACACCGTGCACGCGCCCTCGGGCGGGGTGCAGCGCTTTCGCGCCGACATCGCCGCCGCGCTCGGCGTGCCCGAAGCGGCGGTGCGTTTCGTCGCCCGCGACGTGGGCGGCGGCTACGGCGTGCGCAACTACGTCTCGCCCGAGCTCGTGCTCGTGGCCTGGGCGGCGAAGCGGCTCGGCCGCCCGGTGAAGTGGCGCGGCGAGCGCCACGAGTGCTTCCTCACCGACGACCACGCGCGCGACCTCGCCGTGCAGGCCGAGCTCGCGCTCGACGCCGAGGGCAACTTCCTCGCCTTTCGCTCGGCGAACACGAGCAACGTGGGCGCGCACGCCGTGTCGTTCATCCCGCTGACCAAGGGCGCGGGCGTGTCCACCTCGGTCTATCGCCTGCCCTGCGCGGCGCTCCGCGCCCGCGCGGTGCTGACCAACACCATGTCGACCTCCCCGTATCGCGCCGCCGGCCGCCCGGAAGTCCTGTTCGTGATCGAGCGCCTGATCGACCTCGCGGCGCGGCGCCATGGCTTCGACCGCACCGAGCTTCGCCGGCGCAACCTGGTGCGCTCGTTTCCCTATCGCAACCCGCAGGGTCTCGTCTACGACAGCGGCGACTACGCCGCGACCCAGGCGCGCGCGCTGGAGCTTGCCGAATGGTCCTCGTTCGGGGAGAGACGGCGCCTGTCCCGAGCCAAGGGCAGATTGCGCGGGATCGGCATGGCGAACTACATCGAGCTCAACACCGGCGCGCCGCGCGAGCGCGCCGAGATCACGGTGCGCCCGGAGGGCGGCGTGGACGTGGTGCTGGGCACCATCTCCTCCGGCCAGGGCCACGAGACGAGCTTCGCGCAGCTCATCGCCGAGTGGCTCGGGGTGGAGCTCTCCCGGGTTCGATTGCTGGCCGGTGACACCGACGTTTCGCCCGTGGGCGGCGGCACGCACTCCGGCCGCTCGATGCGCATGGGCGCGGCCGTGATGGACATCGCGTGCAAGCAGATCATCGAGCAGGGCAGGGAACGCGCCGCCGAGCGGCTGGAGGCCGCCGCCGGCGACATCGAGTTCGTGCGCGGCCGCTTTCGCGTGAAAGGCACCGACCGCGCGATCGAGCTTCTCCGCCTCGCGCCGCTCGCCGGCAGCCACGACAGCACCGACCCCCTGCCCTCCTTCCCCTTCGGCTGCGCGGTGTGCGAGGTCGAGGTCGATCCGGCCACCGGCGCGGTCGAGATCGTGCGCTACGTGTCGGTCGACGACGTCGGCCGCGCGGTGAACCCGCTGATCCTGCACGGCCAGGCGCACGGCGGCATCGTCGCCGGCGTCGGCCAGGCCCTGTGGGAGCGCATCGCCTACAACCCCGAGACCGGCCAGCTCGAGTCGGCGAGCTTCATGGACTACGCCATGCCGCGGGCCGACCAGTTCCCCTGGTTCACCACCGACCTGAGCGAAGTGCCGGCGGCGAGCCACCCGCTCGGCCTTCGCGGCGGCGGCGAGGGCGGCACCACCCCCGCGCTCGCCACCGTGGCCAACGCCATCTGCGACGCCCTCGACGTCGAGCACATCGAGCTTCCCGCCACGCCCGAGCGGGTTTGGCGCGCCCTTCACAAGGAGAAGCCATGAGGATCCACTTGAAGAGCATCGCGTTCACCTGTTGCCTCGCCTCGCTGCTCCTCGTCTCGCTCGGAGCCGCGCATGCTCAGCCCTACCCTTCGAAGCCGGTGACGGTGGTCGTGCCGTTCCCGCCCGGCGGCAGTTCCGATGTCATTGCCAGGCTGATCAACGCCAAGCTGAGCGAAGCCTTCAAGCAAACCTTCCTGACCGACAATCGGCCTGGAGCCGGCACGTTGATCGGAACAACCTACGTTGCCAAGGCGCCGGCGGACGGCTACACCCTGCTGCTCGCGGACGTTCCTTTCACGGTCAATCCCACGGTGCTTTCGAGCGCGAGCTACGATCCGGTGCGCGACTTCACGGCCGTCACGATGGTCGGGGCGTCCGCCCAGTTCCTGTACTCGAATCCCGCCCGCATGAGCTCGCTTGCGGAATTGCTCAAGACGGCCAAAGCCAAGCCTGGCGGGGTGACGATTGCAACCGCGGGTAACGGAACCACCACCCACCTCATGACGGAGATGCTCCAGGCGGGCGCGGGCATCAAGGTCCTCCAGGTTCCCTACAAGGGCTCCGCCCCGGCGCTGAGCGACGCCGCCGCCGGCCATGTCGACGCCGTGTTCTCGACGCTCGCATCGGCGGCTCCGCTCGTAAAGGCGGGCAAGCTGCGCGTGATCGCGGTCACTTCGAAAGCGCGGCTGCCGGAATTCCCGGACGTTCCGACCTTCGCGGAGGCCGGCGTCCAGGACCTGGTCGTCGAGCACTGGTGGGGTGTGCTCGGTCCCGCCAGGATGCCGCGAGAGATCGTGAACCGCCTGCAGGCCGAGATCGCCAAGGCGGTTTCCGCTCCCGACGTGCAGGAGCGGCTTCGCACCTTGAGCGTCGAGCCGCGCACCGCAACGCCCGAGGAGTTCCGCGACGTGATCGACAGCTACACCAAGCGGTGGTTGCGCATCGTCCGCGAGAACAACATCAAGGTGGACTGAGATGACGGCGTCCCGGTTGGCCGAGCTGTGCAGCGGACCGATCACCTTCATGGGGGCGCCGTACTCGCACGACCTTGCCACTTCGAAGGCGGCCATCCTCGGCATACCATTCGATTGCGGCGTGCACCCTTTCCGCGTGGGCTCGCGGCAGGGACCGGCCTCGATCCGGGAGCAGTCGCGGCTCCTGCGGACCTATAACCCCGAGCTCGCGGATTACAACCCGATGAAGCGCCTGGGCCTGGTGGACTGCGGCGACGTACGTCTCACGCCGAGCCGGATCCTCGAGGCCTACGAGCGCATCGAATCCGCATTGTCGGAGATCGTCTCGCGCGGCGTCGTGCCCATCACGATGGGCGGTGACGGCAGCGTTTCCCATCCGCAGATGAAGGTGGTGGGCCGCCGCCACCCCGGCCTCGCCGTGATCCACGTCGACTCGCACACCGACACCACGCCGCCCGTGCCGGGGAACACCCACAACGCGGGCACCCAGTTCTACTATGCTGCCGTCGAGAAGATGATCGACGTGGAGGCCACCTTCCACATCGGCATCCGCGGCACGACGTACCTTCCCGGTGGCTTCCCGCGCACGCGCTCATTGGGCTACAACATCGTGACCATGAACGAGCTCCTCGAGCGCGGCATCCCGGGCGTCGTGCAGGAGCTGCATCAGAAGCTGCGCGACCGGCCGGTGTACCTCTGCTGGGACATGGACGCCTTTGACCCGTCGTGCGCTCCCGGCGTCGCGGCGCCGAGCTGGGGCGGTCTCAGCGCCCGCGAAGGGATCGCATTCCTGCGAGGACTGTCGGGCCTGAACATCGTCGCGGCCGACATCAACACCGTCAGTCCTCCCCACGACTCCAACGGGATGACCGCGTTCCTTGCGGCGGCGCTGATGTACGAAGTGCAGGTCCTGCTGTGCCGTCGTCTCGGGCTGGATCAACCGGAGCAGGCGTAGCGCCGCGGGACAACCGGACTGGCGCCGGCGGAATGGCTGCAGTAGAGTACGCGGGTGAGTAGAAGCGGTCAGCTCCGCCGCAATGGCGGGGTCGGAGATTGCTCACAGCGAACCGCACCCGGAGGACTCTACTCATGATCATCGACCTGAGCTGCTATCCCACCAAGGTGGTGGATAGCGCCTGGCGGCACGACGGCGATCCCTTCACGGGCGAGCGCCTGCTCAAGATGATGGACGGCCCCTACACCGTGAACGGCAAGCGGCGGCGCGTGGACATGGCCTTCATCCAGCCGCCGCAGGGCAATACGCTGCACAACTTCGACAACGACCACCTCGACGGCCGCGAGGGGATCCGCGCCTACATGGCCTACACCGTGGAGCTGGTGCAGAAGCACCCGGACCGCTTCATCGGCTGCTTCGTCTACAACCCGCGCTACGGGGTGCAGGACGGCGTGGCGGAGTTCGAGCGCCACGTGAAGGAGCACGGCTTCAAGATGCTGCAGCTGCACGCCAACATGCACGCTTACCGGCCCGACCGCGCGAAGGACTGGATCCGGCCGGTGCTGCGCAAGGCGGAGGAGCTCAAGGTCCCGCTGGTGAAGCTGCACACGGGCGACGGCCCCTACAGCATCCCGACCGAATGGGTGCCGATCATCAAGGAGTTCCCGAAGCTCAATTTCGTCATGGCGCACTTCGGCGTGCAGACCGGCGGGGTGTACTGCTTCGAGCCGTTCCAGTGGGCGATGGAGCTTCCCAACGTGTACTGCGAGTCCGGCTGGTGCCTGCAGTCGCGCATCGTCGAGTTCGCCAAGGACCTGCCGAAGCACAAGATCCTCTTCGGCACCGACACGCCGCCGAACGAGCCCGGGATGTGGATCCGGCTCCTCGAGGTCCTGTGCATGGAGCCGCCGCAGGGCATGAACCTGGACGAGGAGACGCTCGAGGACTACCTCGGCAACAACACCGCACGCATGATCGGGCTGAAACCCACGCCCGCGCCGAGGGGATAACCATGATCATCGACACGCACCTGCATCCCACCAACCTGGTCGACGAAGCCTGGCGCCACACCGGCACGCCGTTCAACGGCGAGCGCATGCTCAAGCTGATGGACGGCCCGTACATGATCAACGGCAAGCCGCGGCGCATCGACATGGGGTTCATCATGCCGCCGCCGGGCAATACCGTGCACCGCATCGGCGGCCGCACCGGTCGCGAAGGCATCCGCGACTACATGTCCTACATCGCCGAGCTCACGCAGAAGTACCCCGACCGCTTCATCGGCAACTTCCTCTACAACCCCCGCTTCGGCCCCGAGGAGGGGGCGCTCGAGCTCGAGTTCCACGTCAAGGAGTACGGCTTCAAGATGCTCAAGCTGCACTCCAACATGCACAACTACCGCCCCGACCGGGCGCTCGACTGGCTGCGCCCGGCGATGAAGATGTGCGCGAAGTACAACATCGTGGTGCTGATCCACACCGGCGACGGCCCCTACAGCATCCCGACGCAGTTCTATCCCGTGATCCGGGAGTTCCCGATGGTGAACTTCATCATCGGGCACTTCGGCATCCAGACCGGCGGTAACTACTCGTTCGAGGCGTTCTGGATGGCGATGGATACGCCCAACGTGGTGTGCGAGTCGGGCTGGACGTTCCAGTCGCGCATCGTGGAGTTCGCCAAGGAGCTGCCGCGCCGCAAGATCGTCTTCGGCACCGATTCGCCGCCGAACGAGCCCGGCATGTGGTTGCGCGAGCTGGAGGTGCTGTGCGGCCCGCCGCCGCAGGGCATGAACCTCGACGAGGACGGGCTGGAAGACTACCTCGGCAACAACATCGCGCGCATGGTGGGCATCAAGACCACCCCGCCGCCGCGCACCCAGGAAGAGGCGCAGGCGCGCCTCAAGGACACCTACGCAGGAGTCAAATGATGATCAAGATTCTCGCCGCCGCGCTCGCGCTCGCCGTCGCCCTGCCCGCCGCCGCCCAGGGCAAGATCCGCTTCCTGCACGAGTGGCGCTTCGAAGGCCACGTCGCGCCCTTCCTGGTTGCGCTCGACAAGGGACACTTCAAGGCCGAGGGGGTGGACGTGTCGATCGACGCCGGCACCGGTTCGCTCGACAGCATCAACCGCGTCGCCTCCGGCGCCTACGACATGAGCATTGCCGACATCAACTCGCTCATCCGCTACCGCGACAACCCGGCCAACGTGCCGCTCAAGGCGGTGATGATGGTGTACGAGTCGCCGCCCTTCGCCATCCTCACGCTGCGCAAGAACAACATCCGGCATCCCAAGGACCTCGAGGGCCGCGTGCTCGGGGCCCCCGCGGCGGACGGCGCCTGGGCGCAGTTCCCGATCCTCGCGCGCCTGAACAACGTCGACATGTCCAAGGTCCGGGTCGACAACGTCGGCTTCCCCGTGCGCGAGGCGCTGCTCGCACAGGGCAAGGTCGACGCGGTCACCGCCTTCGGCAGCAACGCCCTCGCGCTGCGCGCGAACAACATCCCCGAGGAGGAGATCGTGGTGCTGATGATGCGCCGCTTCGGCCTCGAGCTCTACGGCAGCGCCATCCTCGCCCATCCCGACGTCATGAAGAACCAGCCGAAGGCGGTGGCCGGCTTCGTGCGCGGCCTGATCCGCGGCTTCCAGGACACCCACCGCGATCCGGAGGGCGCGATTGACATTCTGATGAAGCGCAATCCCATCGCCAAGCGCGACATCGAGCTCGCCCGCCTCAAGCTCGTCATGCAGCAGAGCTACTTCACCGACGAGGTGAAGAGCGCCGGCTTCGGCGGCGTGGACATGAAGCGCCTGGAGCGCTCCATCGACCAGCTCGGCATCGCCTTCAACTTCACCAACCGGCCGAAGGCGGCCGACGTGTTCACGGCGGAGTTCCTGCCGCCGCGCGAAGCGCGCCTGATCAAGTGAGCGGCGAGGCGCAGGACGTCCGCGGGTTCCTCGAGCGCTACCGCGCCGAGCACCCCGAGGACGTCCTGGTCATCGACGAGGAGGTCTCGCCCGACCAGGAGCCGAGCGCCCTCATCTGGACGCTCGCCGCCCAGGGGCGCGACCCGATGCTGGTGCTCGAGCGCGTGGCCGGCACGAAGGTGGTCACGAACATCTTCGGCTCGCGCGCCCGCATCGCCCGGCTCCTCGGCTGCGAGCCCGCCGCGATCCACCGGACCTACCAGGAGAAGTCGCGGCAGGCCTGCGACTTCAAGGTGGTGAAGAGCGGTTCCGTCCTCGAGGTGGTGGACGAGCGCGTCGATCTCGCCCGGCTGCCGCTGCTGCGCCACTTCGAGACCGACCGCGCCCCCTACGTTACCAACGGCATCATCGTGGCCGAAAGCCCGGGCAACCTGTCGTATCACCGCGCCATGGTGCGCTCGAGCGACGAGCTTGCCACGAGCCTGCACTCGCGCGGCCACCTCTGGCGGCTGCTCGCCATGGCGGAGGAGCGCGGCGAGCCGCTGCGCGTGGCGATGGTGATCGGCGCGCATCCGCTGTTCATGCTGGCGGCCTCGGCGCGCGTGCCCTTCGGCGCCGACGAGCGCCGCATCGCCGGCGGCCTGCTCGGCGCGCCGCTCGAGGTGGTGCGCACGCCGCGCCACGGCATCGCGGTGCCGGCGGGCGCCGAGATCGTGCTCGAAGGCAGCATCGACCCGAAGGCGAAGGTCGAGGAAGGGCCGTTCGGCGAGTTCACCGGCTACTCCTCCAACCGCACCACCAACAACCTCTTCCGCGTGGAGACGGTGATGCGGCGGCGCGATGCCATCCTGGTCGATGTCGCCGGCGGCAACTCGGCCGAGCACCTCAACCTCGGCCGCGTGCCGCGCGAGTCGGAGATGGTGGAGAAGCTGATGGAGCGCTTCCCCGCCGTCACCGCCGTGCACTACCCCAAGTCCGGGACGCATTTCCACGCCTACGTCGCGGTGCGCCAGCGCCGCGACGGCGAGGCGCGCCAGGTGATGCTCGGCCTGCTCGGCTGGGATCCCTACCTCAAGACGGTCATCGCGGTCGACGACGACGTCGACATCACCGATGACTCCGAGGTGCTGTGGGCGCTCGCCACCCACTTCCAGCCGCACCGCGACGTGCTCGTCGTCGACGGCCTGCCCGGCAGCGCGCTCGATCCCTCCGCCACCGGCGCCGGCACCACGTCTCGCATGGGGCTCGATGCCACCCGCGGCCCCGGCTTCGAGGGGGTTCGCGCCAGGATCTCGGAAGCCGCCTTCGCGCGCGCGCAGGCGCTGCTCGGCAAGCGCCGCTAAGCCGCCAGGCAGCGCCGCAGGCCGCGCTCGAGCGCCTCGCGCTCGAGGCGCCGGCCGATGAACACCAGTTTGCTCACCGGCGGCTCCTCGCCCCAGGCGTCGGCGGGCTGCAGCTCGAGCATGCGGTGCACGCCCTGCAGCACGTGGCGGCGGGCGTCGCCGGCCACGGCGAGGATGCCTTTCAGCCGGAAAACGTCCTCGCCGTGCGCGGCGAGGTGCACGTTGAGCCAGCCCATCAGCCGCTCGCGGTCGAAGGGCCGCTCGAAGACGAACGACTCGGTGGCGAGCGACGGATCGTGCGTATGGGCATGCTCGTCCAGCTCGAGCGCCCCGCGCTGGGCGCGGAAGGCGCCGATGCCGAGGATGTTCTCGAGATCCACGCGCGCGTGGCTCGAGCGCAGGATGGGCGCAGTGGCGTTGAGCCGCCGCACGCGCGCCTCGACGTCCGCGAGCTCGCGCTCGTTGGCGAGGTCCACCTTGTTCAGGATGATGCGGTCGGCGATCACGATCTGGTCGACCGCCTGGTTGTTCGCGCCCTGCAGGTCCTGGTCGTCGAGGTGCGCCGCGGCGTGCCGCGCGTCGACCATGGTGACGATGGCATCGAGCGCGGTGTTCTTCGCCACCTCCTCGGTGGCGAAGAAAGTGTGGGCCACCGGGCCGGGGTCGGCGAGGCCGCTCGTCTCGACCAGGATGTGGTCGAGCGTGTCGCGGCGCGCGAGCAGCTTCTCGAGGATGCGCAGCAGGTCGGCGCGCGCCGTGGCCACGCAGCACACGCACCCGTTGGTGAGCTCGAAAATCTCCTCGTCGGAGGACAGCACCAGCTCCGAATCGATGTTGATCTCGCCGAACTCGTTCTCGATCACCGCGATGCGGTGCCCGTGGCGCTCGGTGAGGATGTAGTTGAGCAGCGTGGTCTTCCCGGCGCCGAGAAACCCGGTGAGGATGGTGACGGGCAGCGGTGTGCTCATGCCCTTTGCGTCTCCTTCAGTCCTTTCAGCACGTCCTCGGGCGTGATCGGGTAATGGCGGAAGCGCACGCCGATTGCGTCGTACACCGCGTTGGCGATGGCCGGGCCGATGGCGATGATCGGATCTTCGCCCACGCCCTTGGCGCCGTAGGGGCCGCCCGGGTCGGGCGCCGTCTCCAGCAGGATGGTGCGGATCGGCGGCATGTCCAGCGAGAGCGGCATCTTGTAGTCGACGAAGCCCGCGTTGAGCGAGCGGCCGGTCTGCAGGTCGACCACATGATCCTCGGTGAGGGTATGGCCGATGCCCTGCTGGATGCCGCCTTCGACCTGGCCCTGCGCGGCGACCGGGTGGATCACGCGGCCGACCTCGTGCACGGCGATCACCTGCAGCACGTCGACCTGCCCGGTGCCGGTATCCACTTCCACTTCCACGAAGTGCGCGGCGAAGGAATACGACTTGGTCGGCCGGTAGGTCGCCGAGGCGATGAGCAGGGCGGAGGGCAGGCCGCGTTGCGGGCTCACGGCGTCGCGCACGCTGATGCGCCGGTCCGAGCCCTTCACGCTGATCACGCCGGCGCGTACTTCCAGGTCCGCGGCGGCGGCCTCCAGGCGCTCGGCAGCGATGGCGAGCACTTGCTTCTTCACGTCGGCGGCGGCCATCTGCGCCGCGCGGCCGCCCATGTACGTGGTATGGCTGGCGAAGGCGCCGATGTCCCAGGGCACGACGTCGGTGTCGCCGTGCAC
>DATLGR010000383.1:0-10258 GCA_035540415.1 Burkholderiales bacterium
CTTCAGGACTTCGGCGAGAAGGGCCTTGCGCTGCGCCGGCGAGGCCGACGCCGGGGGGATCGCGCGCCGCGCCTTGCGCCTGCGCGCGCGCGCGGCCGCCGCCCGCTTCAGCGTCTCGCTCCAGACGCCCCGCGGCGCCACCATGTCGATGCAGTCGACGGGGCACGCGGGCGGGCACAGCGCGCAGCCGATGCACCAGGGCTCCACCACCGTGTGCAGGAGGCCGCTCGCCCCGACGATCGCGTCCACGGGGCAGGCGTCGATGCACCGGGCGCAGCCGATGCAGCGCGCCTCGTCAATGCGCGCGGCGCTGGAGCGCTTCATGCGCGCGGATGCATTCGCCGATGAGGCCGGGGCCGCGGAACACGAGGCCGGAGTAGAGCTGCACGAGCGCGGCCCCGGCGGCAAACTTCTCGGCGGCGTCTTCGCCGCTGAGGATGCCGCCGCCGCCGATCAGCGTGACTTCGCCCTTGAGCAGGCCGGCGAGCCGGCGCAGGACCTCGGTCGAGCGCCGGAAGAGCGGCGCGCCCGAGAGTCCGCCTTCCTCGCCGCCGCCCGGCAGCCCCGCCACGCCTTCGCGCGACACGGTGGTGTTGGTGGCGATCACCCCGTCGAGGCGCTCGCGGCGCACCACGTCGGCGATGGCCTGGAGCGCGGCGTCGTCGCCGTCGGGAGAGATCTTCAGCACGAGCGCAACGTGGCGGCCATGGCGCTCGCGCAGCGCCGCGCGGCGGCGGATCAGCCGTCCGAGGATCGACGAGAGATACGCGGCGGACTGCAGCTCGCGCATGCCGAGCGTGTTGGGCGAGGAGACGTTGATCGACAGGTAGTGCACGTGCGGGTACAGCGCCTCCAGGCAGCGCTCGTAGTCGTCGACCGCGTGCTCGTTGGGCGTGTCGCGGTTCTTGCCGATGTTCACGCCGATGACGGCGCGGCTGCGGGCGCGGCGCAGGTTCTCGGCGAATGCTTCCACGCCGACGCTGTTCAGTCCGTAGCGGTTGATGATGGCGCGCGCCTGCGGCAGGCGGAACAGGCGCGGGCGCGGATTGCCCGGCTGGGGGCGCGGCGTCACCCCGCCCAGCTCGACGAAGCCGAAGCCCAGGGCGGCAAGGCCATCGACGTGCTCGGCATGCTTGTCCAGGCCGGCGGCCGCCCCGACCGGGTTGGGAAATTCGAGCCCCATCGCCCGCACCGGCGACGCGGGCAGGCGGGCGCGGATGCGCAGCCGCGCCGAGAGCTCGGCGAGGCCGAGGGTGATCCGGTGGGCGGTCTCGGGTTCGAGCGAGAAAAGGAGCGGGCGGGCCAGGGAATACAGCATGTCCCCTAGGCCGCCTCCCGTCTGCCGAGCCGGCGCCAGGCGCCGCCGCCGAAGCCCTCCATCGGCGCGAACTTGGACTTGTACGCCATTTTGGGGCTCTCGCGGATCCAGTAGCCCAGGTACAGGTAGGGCAGGCCCAGGCGCCGGCACGATTCGATCTGCCACAGCACGTTGTAGGTGCCGAAGCTCGCGCCCTCGCGGTCGGGCTCGTAGAAGGTGTACACCGACGACAGGCCGTCGGGCAGGTAATCGACGATCGACACCATCACGAGCTGTCCCCCCTCGCGGAATTCGACGAGGCGCGTGTCGACGCGGCTCTGCAGCAGGAAATGCGAGTACTGGTCGCGGCTGTCGTTGTCCATGCCGCCGCCGGCGTGGCGCCGGGACTGGTAGCGCAGGTACAGCGCGTAGTGCTCCAGCCGGAACTTGAGCGGCTGGGCGTGCGCGACCAGCTCCGCGTGCTGCTTCCAGGCGCGCCGCTGGGAGCGGTTGGGCGCGAACTCGGCCACCGGGATGCGCACCGGCACGCAGGCGCGGCAGGCGTCGCAGTGCGGGCGGTAGGTAAAGATGCCGCTGCGGCGAAAACCGGCCTTGACCAGCTCGCCGTAGAGCTCGGTGTTGATGAGATGGCTGGGTGTCGCCACCTGCGAACGCGCCATGCGCTCGGGGAGGTAACTGCAGGGATAGGGCGCCGTCACGTAGAACTGCAGGACGGCATGGGGCAGATCGTTAAGTCTCGACACGGCTCCACTTTACAGGAGGCTCGGGGGTGTTGACCAACGGCCCGATGGCGCGCAGGAAGGCGCGCCGCGGGATCTCGCGGGCGCCGAGCGACTCGAGCAGCGGGGTATGCATCTGGCAGTCGATCAGGGGGAAGCCGCGCCGGCGCAACTCCTCCACCAGCGCCACCAGGGCCACCTTGGAGGCGTCGGTGGCGCGCGAAAACATGGATTCGCCGAAGAACATCCGCCCCAGCGCCACGCCGTAGAGCCCGCCCACCAGCGCGCCGCCCTGCCAGGTCTCGAAGGAATGGGCATGCCCTTCGCGGTGCAGCCGCTCGTAGGCGCTGCGCATGTCGGCGCCGAGCCAGGTGCCGGGCTCGCCGCGCCGCGGCGCGGCGCAACCCGCCAGCACCTCGCCGAACGCGGTGTCCACGCGAACCTCGTAGCCCTTATTGCGCACGCTTTTGGCGAGCGACCGGGACACCTTCAGCTCGTCGCAGAAGAGCACCATGCGCGGGTCGGGCGACCACCACAGCGGCGGCTGCCCGTCCGAGTACCAGGGGAAGATGCCGCACCGGTAAGCGGCGAGCAGCCGCTCCACCGAGAGATCGCCGCCCGCGGCGAGCAGGCCGTTGGGGTGCTTCAGCGCCCGCTCGACGCGCGGAAACGGGTCATCGCGCTCAAGCCACGCTAGCACTTCACCTGTTGGCGGCAGTAATCGTCGAGGCTGCGCACGACGCTGGTGCCGGCCACTGCCGCCCGCGGCGCGCCGCCGTGCTCGAGCGCGAGCTTGAACTCGAACCGGGAGAAGAACTCGTTGAACATCTCGCCGCCGAGCGTGCCCACCGCGGTGAGGCGGTCGCTCGCCGCATCATGCTCGAGCAGGATGGCCGCGAGGGGCTGCGGCGCCGGGCCCGCCACCACCTTGCCCCCGGCGGCTGGGTCGTACTGGCTGTGCTCGGAGCAGCAGTGGATCACCGCGCCGAGCTTGTTGCGCGCGCTTTTCTCGGCGCGGAAGCTGATGAAGCTGATCTCGCGCGTGGGGTAGGTGAGCTTGTGGGCGCAGATCGCCGAGTAGGCAACCACGGAGCGCTGCGCGCCGACGCCGCCCTGCCACTCGTAGGACTCGTTGTCGGCGGTCTTGAGGTGCACCGACGCCTTCGCCGGGCGCCCGAGGTTGAGCAGGAAGCAGGGCGTGGCGGCGAACGGATAGTGGAAAATGAAATTGCGCTGCGCGGCGATAGCGCTCGCCCGCAGCGGCGCGCCGCGCTCGTCCACCAGCGTTGCGGGGGCATAGCGCCGGGGCCGCGCGTCGGCGGCGAGCGCCGGGCCCGCGAGCGCGGCGGCCGCGCAGGTCCTCAGGAAGTCGCGGCGGTGCATGCGCGAATTCTAATTCGGCCTCAGGTCCTCGGCGTGGAACGAGAAGGCGCCGCGGCTGCGATCGGCGAACCAGTGCCGCAGGGTCGCGGCGACCGTGCGAAAGGCGATCTCCTGCCACGGGATGCGCGCCTCCTCGTACAGCGCCACCTCGAGGGATTCCTCGCCGGGCCGGAACTGGAGGTCGAGCAGCCGCGCGCGGTAGAAAAGATGCACCTGGTTCACGGCGGGCACCGAGATCATGGAGAAGGGCTCGCCGAGCTCGATGCGCGCGCCGGCTTCCTCCAGCGTCTCGCGCAGCGCCGCCTGGCCGGTGGTCTCGTCGTTTTCCATGAATCCTGCGGGCAGCGTCCAGTAGCCGTAGCGCGGCTCGATCGCGCGCCGGCACAGCAGCACGCGGCCCTCGATCTCGGGGATCGCGCCCACCACCAGGCGCGGGTTCTGGTAGTGGATCTCGCCGCAGGCGTCGCACACCCAGCGCGGCAGGCTGTCGCCGGGCGGCACGCGCTTCACCACCGCGGCGGCGCAGTTAGAGCAGTACTTCATCGAGCGTCCGGACGATCCGGTCGGGCGCCGCGCCGAGGCGGTCGAGCGGCGCGCCCGCCCGGTTGACCCACACCACGCGAAAGCCGAAGGCCTTGGCCCCGAGCGCATCCCAGCAGTTCGACGACACGAAGGTGATGTCGCGCGTGCCCAGGGCCTCCACCGCGAGGGCGTAGACCGCCGGCGAGGGCTTGTAGCGGCGCTCCGGGTCGACGCTCAGGACGGGGTCGAGCGGAAGCCCCGAATGCTCGACCAGCGGCTCGAGCAGGTCGGGCGAGCCGTTCGAGAGGATCGCCAGGCGCCGGCCACGCAGCGCCCCGAGCGCGCGCGCCACCTCGGGATAGGGGGTGAGCATGAGGTATTCGCCCATCAGCGCTTCCATGCGTTCGGCGGTGAGCTCGAGGCCGAGCGCCTCGCAGGCATAGGCGAGGGCCTCGCGCGTGACGGTGGAGAAGGGCGCGTAGCGCTCCATGAGGCTGCGCTGCCAGGTGTACTCGAGCTGCTTCGCGCGCCACAGCTTCGAGAGCTCGGCGCCGCGGCCGGGAAAGAACGCCTCGCAGCGCTGCAGCACCGAGTGCACGTCGTACAGCGTGCCGTAGGCATCGAAGACGTACGCGCCCGTGCTCACGCGGCAAGTATAAGTCTTGGTACGATCCGCGCCATGGCCGACCGCTACGAGGAGCTCTACCGGCAGTTCCGGTGGAACGTTCCGCAGCGCTACAACATCGCGCAGGCCTGCTGCACGCAGTGGGCGGTCGATCGCAGCCGCTTCGCGCTCTACTGGGAGGACGAGTCGGGCGAAACCGCGGCTTACGCGTTCTGGGACATCCAGGCCGCGGCCAACCGCCTGTCGAACGCGCTCGCGGCGCTTGGCGTGCGGCGCGGCGACCGCGTCGCCCTCGTACTGCCGCAGCGGCCGGAAATGGCGATCGCCTACATCGCCATTTTCCAGATGGGCGCGATCGCGCTGCCGCTGTCGCATCTCTTCGGGCCGGAGGCGCTCGAGTACCGGCTGCAGCACGCGGAGGCTGCCGTGGCGCTGGTCGAGCCCGCGACGATCGCCAACCTGTGGGCGGTGCGCGAGCGGCTTCCCGGCCTGCGCCACGTGATCGGCGTGGGCGGCGCGCGCGAGGCGGGCGTGCACGCCTACGAGGCGCTGCTCGCCCAGGCCTCGTCGCGCTTCACCGCGGTCGAGACCCGCGCGGACGATCCCGCCCTCATCGTCTACACGAGCGGCACCACCGGCCCGCCCAAGGGCGCGCTCAAGGCGCATCGCGTCATGATCGGGAACGTGCCGGGCTTCGTGCATTCGCACGATTTCTTTCCGCAGCCGGGCGACATGTTCTGGTCGCCGGCCGACTGGGCCTGGACCGGCGGGCTGATGGACGCGCTGCTCCCCTCGTGGCTCTTCGGCATCCCGATCCTGGGCACCCGCGGGCGCTTCGATGCCGACAAGGCGTTCCATCTTCTCGAGAAATACGGCGTGCGCAACGCCTTCCTGTTCCCCACGGCGCTCAAGCTGATGATGAAGGCGCAGCCCACGCCGCGCGCGCGCCACGACCTGCGGCTGCGCTCGATCATGAGCGCCGGAGAAGCGGTGGGCACCACGGTGATCGAATGGGCGCGCGCCGAGCTCGGCGTCACCATCAACGAGATGTTCGGGCAGACCGAGATCAACTACGTGCTCGGCAATTGCCAGGCCGCCTGGCCGGTCAAGCCCGGCTCGATCGGCCGGCCTTATCCCGGGCACCGCGTGGCGGTGATCGACGAGCAGGGCCGCGAGCTGCCCCCGGGCGAGCTCGGCGAGATCGCCGTGCACCGCAACGACGCCGCCGGCCATCCCGACCCGGTGTTCTTCCTGGAGTACTGGAAGGACCCGCAGGCGACGCGCGACAAGTTCATCGGCGATTGGGGCTGCACCGGCGACCAGGCGCGCCGCGACGAGGACGGGTATTTCTGGTACCAGGGCCGCTCCGATGACGTCATCAAGAGCGCGGGCTACCGCATCGGCCCGGCCGAGATCGAGAGCTGCCTGGTGCGGCATCCCGCGGTGGCGAACGCGGCGGTGATCGGCAAGCCCGACGAGGCGCGCGGGGCGATCGTCAAGGCCTTCATCGTGCTGCAGCCGGGCACGCCGGCCTCGCCGGAGCTCGCCGCGGCGATCCAGCAGCACGTGCGCGGCCGCCTCGCGCCCTACGAGTACCCGCGCGAGATCGAGTTCATCGATGCGCTGCCGATGACCACCACCGGGAAGGTCCAGCGCAAGGAGCTGCGCAAGCGCGAGGAGGCGAAGCGCTCGCAATGAGGCGCCGCCCGCCGGCGTGAAGCGCCTCGTCCTGGTTGGCGCAGGCCGTGCCCACCTTGCGGTGTTGCGCGCGCTCGGCGCGAAGCCGCTGCCCGGCGCGCACGTCACGGTCGTCTCGCCGCAGG
Organism: Burkholderiales bacterium; assembly: GCA_035540415.1. Classification (GTDB taxonomy): domain Bacteria; phylum Pseudomonadota; class Gammaproteobacteria; order Burkholderiales; family SG8-39; genus SCGC-AG-212-J23. The sequence goes on from DATLGR010000383.1 coordinate 6,391, forward strand.
CCGCGCAGGTGCACGCCGGGATGCTGCCGGGGCTGATCGCCGGCCATTATTTCCTGGAGGACGCCACCATCGACGTCGCGGGGCTCGCCGCCCGCGCGCACGCGGAGTTCGTGGAGGGCGCGGTGCAGGCGCTCGACCTCGACCGGCGCCGCCTGCGGCTCGCCGACGGACGCGAGCTCGCCTACGACGTCGCTTCGCTCAACGCCGTCGCCGCGGTCGACGCCGCGCTGCCCGGCGCGGAGCTCGCGCTGCCGGTGAAGCCGGTCGAGCGGCTCCTGCGCGAGCTGGGTCGACCCCGGCATCTCGCGCTGGTGGGCGGGGGCGAAGCCGGCGCCGAGCTCGCCATGGCGCTGCGCCACGCCGGTGTCCATGTCACGCTCTTCGCCGAGGCCTTCGCCGGGGCGCGTCTTGCGCGCGCGCTGCGTCGCCGCGGCGTCGACTACCGGCCCGGCATGACGGTGGATGCGATCGAGCCGGGCCCGGTGGTGCGCTCGGGGGCTTCCCGGCAGGCGTTCGAGCGCGTGCTCCTCGCCGGCGGGCCGGCGGCGCCTGGCTGGCTCCGCGCGGCGGGCCTTGCCGCCGACGCGCGCGGGTTCGTGCTCGTCGAGCGCACGCTGCGCAGCCGGTCGCATCCGGAGGTGTTCGCGGCGGGCGATTGCGCCGTCGTGCACGAGGCGCCGCAAAAAAGCTCCGCGCCTCCGGGACGTCAGGGCGAGGTGCTGGAGGCGAACCTGCGCGCCGTGGTCGCGGGTGGTCCCCTCGCCGCAACCGTGACCTCTCGCCGGGCGCTCTCGCTGGTGACCTGCGGTGCGCGCTATGCCGTGGCGAGCTGGGACGGCTGGAGCGCCGAGGGGCGCTGGGCGTGGTGGTGGAAGGACCGGATGGACCGGCGCTGGATCAGGAGTCTCGCCGGCTGACGAGGATCTTGCCCTCGGCCTCGACGGCGAGCTCCCCGTTCTGGTTGCGCGCCGCGCCGCGCAGCACGACGATGCCGCCGCGATGGCGCGGCTTGTCCAGCTTCTCGGCCACGGTCCACTCGGTGCTCAGGGTGTCCCCGGGGCGGACCGGCGCCTTGAAGCGGCAATGGTGCTCGAGATAGGCGATGGCGGTGCGCGAGAAGTACATCCCCACCGGCGCGGCCACCAGCGCCGAGGTGAACGGACCGTGCAGGATGCGCGTGCCGAAGCGCGAGCGGCGCGCGAACTCCTCGTCCACGTGCAGCGGGTTGAAGTCGCCGAACAGGCCCGAGCCCAGCACGAGATGCGCCTCGGTCACCGTGACGCTGGTGCCGAAGCGCTCCCCCAGCGCCACCTCGTCGTACCACTTGCCCTGGAACATGCGCGAAGCATAGCTCCTCCGGCGGAGGTCGGCGGCGAACACCCGCCGCGGGGCGCGAAAGTTGCTGCCTTCCGGCATGGATTTCCTGTGGCCGCATCTGCTGTGGCTGCTGGCGGTGCTGCCGCTCCTGGCCGCCCTGTACATCGTCATTCTGCGGCGCCAGAAGAAGGCGGCCTTGCGCTACACGAACCTCGGGCTGGTGCGTGAGGCCGCCGGGCGCGGGCCGTCGGTCCGGCGCCACGTGCCCGCGGCGCTGGTGTTCCTCGGCATCGCCGGGTTTCTCGTGTCCGTCGCGCGCCCGACCGCCGTAGTGACTCTCCCGACACACCACGACACGGTGATCCTCGCGATCGACGTCTCGGGCAGCATGCGGGCCGAGGACGTGTACCCCAACCGCCTGGTCGCGGCGCAGTCGGCGGCGAAGGCGTTCGTCGCCGCGCAGCCGGCGCGCACGCGCGTGGGCATCGTCGAGTTCTCCGGCTCGGCGGCGCTGGTGCAGCCGCCCACGGCGGAGCGCGCCGACCTCGTGCGCGTGATCGATGGGCTGGTCGCGCAGAACGCAACCGCGATCGGCTCGGCGATCCTCGTCTCGCTCAAGGCGCTCTTTCCCCGGGACGAGTTTGCGGTTCCGGAGGACGGCCGCGCCCAGCGCGCCGCGCTTGCGCCGGTCCCGGCGCCCGCGCCGGCCGAACCGGGGTCGTACGCCGCCGGAGCCGTCATCCTGCTCACCGATGGGCAGAACACCATGGGACCGGAGCCGGTGGCGGCGGCGCGGCTCGCCGCCGAGCGCGGCGTGCGCATCTATACCGTGGGCTTCGGCACCCATTACGGCGAGATCGTGCGCGGCGAGGGCTGGGCGATGCGGGTGGAGCTGGACGAGGCCACGCTGCGCCAGGTGGCCGAGCTCACGCGCGGCGAGTACTTCCACGCCTCCAGCGGCATGGAGCTGCGGGCGGTATACGAGTCCCTGAACGCGAAGCTCGCACTGGAGCGCAAGGCGACCGAGATCACCGCGCTCTTCTCCGGCGTGGCCGGACTTTCGGTGCTGCTGGGCGCGATGCTCTCCCTGCTCTGGTTCAACCGTATCGTGTAAAGTCGCGAAAAACGCCCGGGGGAGGGAACCATGAAGGTGGCATCAGCGCTGGGGGCGGTGTTCGCGCTGCTGGCGGCACTGCCCGCCGAAGCCTTCGCGCAACCCTATCCATCCAAGCCGATTCGGGTGGTCGTGGCGTTCGCCGCGGGGGGGTTCGCGGATACCATCGCGCGCCTGGTCGGGCACCGGCTCGCCGAGCGCGTCGGCCAGCCCGTGGTGGTCGAAAACCGGGGCGGGGCCGGCGGCAACATCGCCGCGCGCGCCGTCGCGGCAGCGCCCGCCGATGGCTATACGTTACTCGTGCACACGGCGGCCATCGCCATCAATCCGAGCCTGTACCGCAGCCCGGGCTTCGACCTCGCCGCCGACCTCGTGCCCGTGGCGAATACCGGATCGACGCCGGGCGTCTTCGTCGTGCACGCGTCGAATCCCGCCCATTCGCTCCAGGAGCTGCTTCGCTCCGGCCGGCGCATCACCTTCTCGAGCGCGGGCGTGGGGACCTCGTCGCACCTCGCGGGAGAATACTTCTTCAAGGTACTCGCCCGGGCGGAGGCGGAGCACGTGCCCTTCCAGGGCGGCGCGCCGGCGCTCACCGCGGTGCTGTCCGGAACCGTCGAGGTTCTCAGCACTTCGATGCCCCCGGTCGTGCCGCATCTGCGCAAGGGGAGCCTCAAGGTGCTCTCGGTGTCGAGCCTCGCCCGCGTCGCCGCGCTGCCCGACGTGCCGACCGTGGGCGAAGCCGGCTTTGCGGATTTCGAGGAGCGCTCCTGGGTCGGCTTCTTCGCCCCGGCGCGCACGCCCGGCGCCGTGGTGGAACGCCTCAACGCGGAGATCCGCGCCGTCGCAGGCCTGCCCGAGGTGCTCGAGCGGTTCTCGGCCCTCGGCATGGATCCGCATCCGATGAGCAGCCCGGAGTTCGCCGCGTACGTGCGGCGCGAGGTGGCAAAGTGGGCGACGGTCGTGAGGGCGACCGGGATCGGCCCGGTCGAGTAGCGCCGCCATGCCCGCAAGGCTGCAGGTACCCGTGGATCAGCTGCGCATCGGCATGTACGTGGCCGAGCTCGATCGGCCCTGGCTCGACACCAAATTCCCGTTTCAGGGCTTCCCCATCGCTTCGGAGGCCGATCTCGCGCGGCTGCGCCAGACCTGCAAGACCGTGTTCATCGACCTGGAAAAGGGCCTTGCGCCGGCCCGCTCGGCGCCCGCCCCGACCCCTCCGCAGGCGCCGCGCTATCCGGAGCAGCTGCCGGTGGAGAAGGCGCTCGGCCCCGCCAAGGCGCTCTACGACGAGTGCCGGCGCGCGCTGGAAAAAACCGTGAAGACGCTCATGGCCGGCGGCGAGCTCGACGTGCAGGGCGTGAAGACCGCGGTGGAGAAGGTCGCCGACGCCATCGAGCGCAATCCCGACGCGGTGCTGCTGCTGAGCAAGCTGCGCCA
>DATLGR010000384.1:0-3140 GCA_035540415.1 Burkholderiales bacterium
GTGGTGTCCGGGCGAATGGCTGAAGCTCAGCGGGGAGGCGAGCCCGCGGGCGGCGCTGCGCGGGGCGGAGCGCAGCGATGCCCACTGCCGCTCGATGAGCTGCGGCGGCGTCTCCCGAAAGAAAGTCTCCGCCGGCACCCAGAAGGGCGCGCGCTGGAAGTTGTCCACCACCAGCACCCACGGCTGCACGCCCACCGCGCGCAGCGCGCCGCTCTGGAACCGGATGCCGCTGCCGGCCACCGACGCGGTCGGACCGCTCGCGGAGGTTCCGGTCGGTACGGCGACGCCGCCCACGGGCGAGGAGGCCGCGTCGAGATCCATGAGCCCCTGGCCGTACGCGCTGGCGTCGGCGTAGGGCCCGCTCCTGTTGGCGGTGTAGAGCAGGCGGTCGCGGATCTGCAGCGCGCTCAGGTTGGGGAACATGCTCTTCAGCGCGCCCAGCGCGGCGGCGGCGTGCGGGGCCGCCATCGAGGTGCCGGCCAATTGCGCGTAGTCGCCGTTGTTGTGCATGGAGTAGATCCCGCCCTCGGCGGAGCCTCCGGGGGCGGCGAGGCACCAGGCGGCCGCGACGCCGCAGCGATTGCTGTAGCCGGCGAGCCTCCCCGAGCCGTCGACCGCGACCACGGCGAGCCAGCCGGGCTCCAGGCCCGTGATCCGGTGGGGCAGGCCGGCCTGCAGGGAAGGTTGCGCGCGGGCGTCGTTGCCGGCGGCAAAGACCACCACGCCGCTCTTCGCCACATAGGCGCGCGAGGCCTCGATCATGCGCGGCATGTCGGCCATGAGCGCTTCGGTGCTGTACGAAGTAATCGCGGCCGGCGAGCCCCACGAATTATTGATGATCATGGCGCCGGCCGCGGCGGCGCGGCCGAGCAGGTCGGCGAGCTGCGCGTCGCTCGCCGTCACGACGGCGTCGCCGACCTTGAAATTGACGATCGTCGCGTTGTAGGCGAGGCCATGCATGGCCGCGCCGGTCTTCGGCGCCGCGATGATGCCCGCCACGTGCGTGCCGTGGCCGTAATCGTCGGCGGCAGAGCCCGGGCGGTTCCTGACATAGTCGTAGCTGGCGGCGACATCGATGACGATTGCAGCGCCGGTCGCGCCCTTTTGCGGATTGATGCCGGTGTCGGCCACGGCAATCTTCACCCCGACGCCGGTGCCGGCCGCCGGATCGGGCGCATCGCCGCGATACCAGCGGTAATGCCCGTGGTAGTAGAGCCGGTCGGCCTTCACCATCGAAAGGCCCGGCTGCGCCAGGAATTCGTCGGTGCGGAAATCCGCCGCGCTGGTGTAGCTGAGGGTGCGCGGCGGCAGGCTGCTTGCGCCGCCGGGATCGCCGGCACTGTCGGCGGCTGCGCCGCCCCGGGCGCGGCTCGCCAGCGCGGCCGCCGCGGCCACGCCGGCGGCAATCAGCGCGGCCGTGGGCGCCGGGGACCCGAGCGCCGGGAGCTCGCGTGCTTCCGGGCTCTCCGGCGATGCTTCGGCGGCGAAGGCCCGCGCGGCGAAACAACCGGCAATCGCAAGCGCCAACGCCGTAATGGTCTTCCTGCGCACGCGCCCTCCCTGTGGTTCCCGGGGCGCCGCATTCGTCCGAACGCGCCCGGGAAGCATCTAGCCATGGCGCGCCGTACGCGGCTCATCTCGAGGAATAGACCGGATGTCCTACGGGACCGGTCCGATTTACACCGGCATCCATCGATGTTGAGATGACGATCATGGCAAAGACGAGGCCCCGCGTCCTGATCGTCGGCGGCGGCATCGGCGGCCTGTTCGCCGCCAATGCGCTGATCGCGCACGGCCTGGAGGTGTCGGTGTACGAGCAGGCGCCGGCGCTGGGCGAAGTGGGCGCGGGGGTCTACGTCACGCCGAACAGCGTGCGGCAGCTCGAGCGCGTGGGCCTCGGCCCGGCGGTGGAGAAATGGGGCGCGCGCGTCGGGCCAAAGTCGCATTACTTCCGCCACGACGGCACGCCGATCGCCCCGGTGCAGGTGACCGACGCCAGCGGCTGGAATGCCTGTTTCGGCATGCACCGTGCCGACTTCGTCGACTTTCTCGCCGCGGCCCTCCCAGCGGGCATCGTGCGCTGCGGACATCGCGCGATCGGTTACGAGGAGGCGGGCAGCGTCGCGCGCGTGAAGTTCGCCAACGGCGCGATGGCGGAAGCCGACGTGGTGGTGGGCGCCGACGGCATCCATTCGGAAATGCGGCCGTTCGTGTATCCGCCGTCGACGCCCGTCTTTCACGGCACGATCTCGTACCGCGGGCTGGTCTCGCGCGAGCGCCTGCCCGGCTGGCCGATGGACCGCTGGGAAATGTGGGCGGGGCCCTTCAAGCATTTCCTCGTCTTTCCCGTGCGCCACGGCGAAATGGTCAATTACGTCGGCTTCGTGCCGGCCGACGAGGAAATGAAGGAATCGTGGTCGGCGCCCGGCGATCCGGACGTCCTGCGCCGCGAGTTCGAGGGTTGGGACCCGCGCATCGGGCGCGTGCTGAAGGCGGTGGACAGCACCTTCCGCTGGGCGCTCTACGACCGCGAGCCGCTGCCCACGTGGAGCAAGGGGCGCCTCACGCTGCTCGGCGACGCCGCGCACCCGATGCTGCCGCACCTCGGCCAGGGCGCGAACCAGTCGGTGGAGGACGGGATGGCGCTCGCGACCATCCTCGGCCTCGTCGACAAGGCGGCCGCGCCGGCGGCGCTCGCCGCCTACGAGCGGTTGCGCCGCGAGCGCGTGGCGCAGGTCCAGCGCGGCGCGCGCAAGCACGGCCTGCGCGTGGATTCCATGGTCGCCGACCTCGCGCAGCGCGATGCGGAGCTCGCCGCGCACGCCGAATTCCGCGCGCAGCTCTACGCCTACGACGTGGTGCCGCACGCCAGGGCGGCGGCGGCCGGCGTCACTTGATCAGGCCGGTCCTTTTGGCCATCTCGCTCACGCGCTGGAGCTCCTCGCGGATCTCGGCGGCGTGGGCCTCGGGCCCCGCATAGCTCTGCAGGATGCCGAGCGGTGCCAGCCTGGCGGTGATCTCGGGAGACTGGACCGCCTGGGCGATCGCGTGGACGAGCGCCTTGCGCGCGTGCTCCGGGACGCCGGCGGGCGCGAGGAAGCTGAACCAGATGCCGAAGAGCTCCTGCGGGTAGCCGAGAC
>DATLGR010000385.1:0-1571 GCA_035540415.1 Burkholderiales bacterium
ACGCCGGGGGCGCTGAGTCGCTTCTCTTATCGGTTGAGGCGGTTTCGGCCACCAGTCAGGGGCCCCGGCGTTGAAGGCCAGTTGCGGAATCGCCCGGCCTGGGTTGAACCACTGCCACTCGATTGACTACACATCACGCCAGGACTAGCATGCCTCCCTCACGTTCTGTGCCCTCGACAAACCGGACGATGCGCTCGTCGCGCTCAAGCGCGCATCACAGTCCGGCTGGAAGGATACCGAGTGGACGCGCAGCGATCCGGACCTGGCGCGACTGCTCGGTCACCCCGAATTCGAGCGGCTGTTTCCCGGCAAGGACTTGGTGTAGTTCCGACACAGCCGATGGCCGCGCATCCGCTCAGCGGTTCGCGACGAACGCCCGCGCTTCCTGCAGCGAGGCCCGCGACGCCGTCGGATCCATCACCGCGATGAGGCGCTGATAGTGCGTCGCCGCCGCGTCGTTCCGTCCGGCGGCCCGCGCTGCACGAGCCGCACCCAGAATCGTGCGCGTCCGGCCCGGCTCGCGCGCGAGCGTGGCCTCGTATGCGGCGAGCGCCTCGGCCGGCTCGTTGTAGGCCATCAGCATGTCGCCGAGCAGCTCACGGGCGGGGATGAGCGGCCCGGGCGTCACCGGATGCTTCTCGACCTGCTCTTCACGGTCGGCGGCCTCACGGGCGAGGCGAAGCGCGTCTGCGCGCCGGCCTTCCGACCGTGCCACCCAGGCTGAGACCGCCAGGCGCTGGGCCTCGACCACGATCGGCCAGTACGGATCCTTGCGCGCGGTCAGGTCCGCGACGATCCTGCCGAGCGCCGCGATCTCCGCGTTCGCCGCCGCCACGTCGCCCGAGCGGGCCGCGCCGAGGCCTCTCGCGAAATGCGTGACCGCCACTGCCTCCGGAGCGGGTGAACCGGTCGTCACCGTCAGCGCCGCCGCGGTCTTCCAGTCGTCGCGCTCGAGGGCGAAGCGCGCGGGCATGGCCAGGGCGTTGTACGAGCCGAGCGCGCCGGCGATGTACTCGCCGCTGATGTTGCCGCCGATCTCCTTCATCGCGGCAAGCGCCGCGTCGTCGCGCCCCTGCTGCAGGTAGGCGTAGACGAGGTAATCCAGCGGGTGCGACTTGCCTCCGGGGGTCGGCTCCAGGTCGGCCGACCGCCGGTTCGTCCGGATCGATTCATCCCAGTAGCCGAGGCGCGTGAAGATGTGCGAGGGCATGTGCAGCGCGTGCGGTGCTGCTGGCGCAATCTGCGCGTACTGCCGCGCCGCATCGAGTGCCAGGCTGGCGAGCGGCGGCGAATCGAAGGCGTGGATGATGTAGTGCGCGAGCCCGGGGTGCTTCGGCTGCTCGCGATAGAGCTTCGTCAGCACCTGCGCGGCCTCCTTCTGCTGCGCGAACGTCAGATCCGTGGGCGGCGCGTTGGCGACGCGAAACATCGCGTGGAAGATCTGCGCCTCGGTGTCCTGCGGGAAGCGATCGACGATCCGCTTCATGGCCGCCTCGTACCGCCCCATCCGCGTGCGGTTGTCGACGGTGGCGTGATCCTGGAAGAGGGCCACGGCGGCCTCGATATACGCG
>DATLGR010000386.1:0-15438 GCA_035540415.1 Burkholderiales bacterium
ATGCCGAGCTCGCGCCGTATTTCCGCGAGCTCGGCATCGACCCGGAGCGCATTCCGGCCGGCGCCGGCCGCGCGCCGTTCAGCGCGCAGGCGCTCGAGGTGCTGGAGGAGTTTCGTCCCGCGGTGGTGAGCTTCCATTTCGGCCTGCCGGCAAAGGACCTCGTCGCGCGCGTGCGGGACTGGGGCGCGAAGATCCTGTGCTCGGCGACCACGGTCGACGAGGCCCGCTGGCTCGAGGCGCAGGGGGTGGACGCCGTCATCGCGCAGGGCGTGGAGGGGGGCGGCCACCGCGGCATGTTCCTCAGCGGCGATCTCACCACGCAGGTCGGCACGCTCGCCCTGGTGCCGCAGCTCGTGCGCGCGGTGAAGCTGCCGGTGATCGCCGCCGGCGGCATCGCCGACGCCGCGGGGGTGGCCGCCGCGCTCGCCCTCGGCGCCGCCGGCGTGCAGGTCGGCACCGCCTACCTGCTGTGCCCGGAAGCGACCACCAGCGCCGTGCACCGCGCCGCGCTGAAGAGCGACGCGGCCCGCCATACCGCGCTCACCAACGTCTTCACCGGGCGTCCCGCGCGCGGCATCGTCAACCGCCTCATCCGCGAGCTCGGCCCGATCAGCAGCGCCGCGCCCGCGTTTCCGCTCGCCACCGCCGCCCTGGCCCCGCTTCGCGCCGCCGCCGAAGCGCGCGGCAGCGCCGACTTCTCGCCGCTCTGGTCCGGCCAGAACGCGAGCGGCTGCCGGGAAATCCCGGCGGGCGAGCTGACGCGGTCGCTCGCCGCGCGCCTCTAGAAGCCCGCGATTTCCCTGTTGACCGGCACGCCGCGCGCGCGGTACGTTGTGCACTGTGAAATCATCGTTCCAATAGATAGAACATGGCGATCGACGCGCTCGCCAAGGGCCTGCAGGTCCTTTCGTGCTTCTCGCCGGCGAATCCGAGTGGGGCGTCACGCAGCTCAGCGAAGGCCTGCGCATTCACAAGAGCAGGGTGCACAGAATCCTGCGAACCCTGAGCGCGGCAGGATACGTCGAGCAGGATCCCGGCACGCAGAAGTACCGGCTCGGCACCCGGATGCAGAGCGCCCTGGCAACGGATACGGAAACCCGGCTCAAGGCCGTGGCGCGCCCGTTCCTGCTCGCGCTGCAGCAGCGCACGAAAGGCGCGATCCACATTCGCGTGCCGCGAGGGGACGCCAATGTCATCATCGAGGCCATCGAGAGCCCGCTGCCGCTGCGCCTGGTGCGCCCCGTCGGCGAGGTGAATCCGATCTACTTCGGTGCGAGCGGCAAGGCGCTGCTCGCCTTCGCGGCGCCGCAGGTCTTGGAAGCTTCGCTTCCCCGCGCATCGGCCTGGAAGCGCTTCACGGAGCGGAGCATCGCGAGCCGGGAGCTGTTCCTGAAGGAGCTCGATCGCGTCCGCCGGGCGGGTTACGCGTATACGGACGAAGAGGCCATCGGCGGCGTACGCTCCATCGCGGCACCGATCCTCGATACGCACGGCTACGCGATCGCTGCCATTACCAGCGCCTTGCCCTCGGCGGCGTTGCCGGAGCGCGCGGTGCCGGCGCAGGGACGGACGGTGGCGAGGTACGCCGCGCTCGTTTCCGAGGCCCTCCGCCAGGATTTGCGGCCTACGACCCCCAGGAGCCGGCCATGATCATCGACGCGCACGCGCACGCCTTCCCCTACGTGGCCAACAAAGGCGTCTATGCCTCGGAGGCCGACCACCTGCGCCACCTGCAGCGGCACATGACGACGCACCCGCAGGGCGGCCGCCGCTTTCGCGACAACGGCCTCGCCAGCGGTCCCACGCTCTGGGACGGCAAGACGCCGGGGTTCGGCGGCCTTCTGGACGTGGACTTCCGGGTGGGGCCGTATGGCCGGTTCGAGTGGGAGAAGGACGGCGAGCGCTACTACATCCAGTTCTTCCCGGTGTCGCTGGAGGTCATGGAAGCGAAGCCCGAGCGGATGCTCGCCCAGATGCAGTACATCGGCGTGGACAAGGCGATGCTCCAGTTCGCCAAGATGTACGGGCTGACCAACGAATACCTGTCGGATTGCGTGCGGCGCTGGCCGCACAAGTTCCGGGCGTGCACGGCCGTGGACGAGGACGAAGCCGATCGACCGGAGCAGATCGACATGCTGCGGCGCGCGGTGCGGGACCAGGGGCTCACAGCGCTCTATTTCGAGTGCAACGGATACGGCAAGAGCAACTACGAGAATCACCTCGACGACGCCAAATACAACCCGTTCTGGGAGGAAGTCCAGGCGCTCGGCATCCCGGTGCTGTGGGATATCCGCGTCGCGGTGCGCCGGACCAGCCATGCAGCCTACATGGAGGAGGTGGCCCGGCTGCATCGGCTCACGAGGCGGTTCCCGCGGATCCGCCACGTCCTGACGCACGGCATGCCCTCTAGCGCCTTCAACGCTTCGGGCGAAATGCCCGAAGAGCTCTGGGCGTTCCTCCTCGAGCCGACCGTGACCACCGAGCTGCTGTTCCCGATCCTTTACGGCAGCACCTGGGAGTATCCCTATAGCGAAGCGCAGCCCATCATCCGGAAGCTCTTCGAGCGACTGGGACCGCACAAGCTGATCTGGGGCGCCGACATGCCGAACATCGAGCGCAGCTGCACCTATGCGCAGTCGCTCAACTATCTGCGCAAGTACTGCACGTTCATTCCCGGCTCGGCGATGGACCGTATCCTCGGAACGAACGCCGACGAGCTCTACTTCTCCATTGCGCCCGCCGGCGCCGCGCGGGAGGCCGCGCATGCCTGAGCTCGCGGCGGCCCGCGCGGTGGATCTCTACCGGGCGCGCACGCCCACCTCGGCCCGGCTGTTCGCGGACGCCGAACGCGTGCTTCCCGGCGGCGTCACCCATTCCAACCGGTACTGGGCGCCGTACCCGCTTTACGTGGATCGCGTGTCCGGCAGCCGGCTGTTCGACGTCGACGGCAACGAGTACATCGACTACTGGGTCGCGAACGGCACCATGTTCATGGGCCACGCCCATCCGGCCGTGGCGGCGGCGGTCCGGGGCGCGCTCGAGCGCGGCAGCCACTTCGGGCTGAGCCACGATCTCATCCCGCGGCTTGCGGCGAAGGTGGTGGACCTCGTCCCCTCGGCCGAGCTCGTCCGGTTCACCAATTCAGGCACCGAGGCCACCGCGCACGCCCTGCGGATCGCCCGCGCGTACACGAGGCGGCGCAAGATCGCGCGCTTCGAGGGAACGTTCCACGGCATCCTCGACGGCATCTACGTCGGCTTCCGGCCGCCCTTCGACGGGCCGGAGTGCGCCGGCATCCCGCCGGCGGCCTACGAGGACCTGCTGATCTGCCCGTTCAACGACCTCGAGGGCACCGCGCGCATCCTGCGCCGGCATGGCGAGGAGCTGGCGGGCGTGATCCTCGAGCCGATCTCGGGCGCCATCCCGGCGGCGCCGGAATTCCTGCAGGGGTTGCGCGAGCTGACCCGAGAGCTCGGCGCGGTGCTGATCTACGATGAGATCGTCACCGGCTTTCGCATGGCGCCGGGCGGCGCCCAGGAGATGTTCGGCGTGCTTCCCGATCTCACGCTGCTCGGCAAGGTGCTCGGCGGCGGCCTGCCGGTCGGCGCAGTGGCCGGGCGCAAGGAGGTGATGGACGTGCTTCGGCCCGGACGGCCCAAGCAGGAACGCGTCGACATCTATGGCACGTACAGCGGCAATGTCGCCGTGATGGCGGCGGGGCTCGCGGTCCTGGGACTGCTCGCCGACGGCAGGCCGCAGCAGCATGCCGCTGCGCTCGGCGAGCGTCTGGCCGATGGGCTGAGGGGGATTCTGGAGCGCCACGGCGAGCCGGCAGCGGTGCAGCGCATCGGCTGCCTGGTGCAGGTGTACTTCGGCCTCGAGCGCGCCCCGAGAAACCACCGCGAGGAGGCGGCAAGCGATCTTGCGCGCCGGCGCCAGTTCCATCTGGCGCTGATGACGCAGGGCGTATTTTTCAAACCCGGCTCCGAAGGGCGCGTGTCCGCCGCGCACTCCGCGCGCGACATCGAGCAGACCCTGGAGCGGATGGACTCCGTGATCGCGAAACGACTGCACATACCATGAAGGGAGGACGACCGATGTCGATTCGAACATTCGCATTCGTGCTCGGCGCATTGCTCGCGGGATCCGCGATGGCCCAGGACGGTTACCCCGCCAAGCCCATCACCTTGGTGATGCCCTACGCCGTCGGGGGCGGCGCGGACCTGATGGCCCGCGCGTTGGCCGATTCGATGCGCAGGACGCTGGGGCAACCGGTGACGGTGGCCAACATCGTCGGCGCCGGCAGCACCATCGGGTCGCGGCAGGTGGCCCAGTCGGCGCCCGACGGCTACACCCTGCTGATGAACCATATCGGCTTGTCCACGGCGCCGGCGCTGTTCAAGAACCTGCAGTTCGACCCGGTCAAGGGACTGGAGCCCATCGGGCTCTTTTCCGAGATTCCGATGCTCGTCGTCGCCGGCAAGGGCTTTCCGCCGAACAATGCCCGCGAGCTCGCGGACTACCTCCGCAAGCACCAGGATAAGGTGACGGTCGCCTCTTCGGGCATGGGAAGCGGCACGCACCTTTGCGCGATGCTCCTGGAGAAGGCGGTGGGCGCGAAGGTCACGATGGTGCAATACAAGGGCTCGGCGCCGGCTTACCAGGACATCATCACCGGGCGGGTGGACCTGATGTGCGACAGCACGGGCGGTAGCGTGGCCCAGGTGAAAGGCGGCAATGTGAAAGCCTTCGTCGTCACCGGCAGTAAGCGCCTGACCAGCCTGCCCGACATTCCGACGCCGTCCGAAGTCGGGCTCAACGAGCTTTCGCTCATGACGGTCTGGTACGCCCTGTGGGCGCCTGCGGGCACGCCCAAGCCCATCATCGACCGGCTTTCGGGGGCGCTGCAGGCGGCAATTCGCGACCCGGCCATCCAGTCGCAGCTTGCCAGCTGGGACGCAGCGCCCTTCGATCCGAAGTTCGCGGTTCCCTCGGCGCTGGCCGAAAAGATGGCTTCCAACGTGCAAATGTGGGGTGATCTGATCCGGAAGGCCGGCATCGCGCCGCAGTGATCTTCGCTCCAACCGCGCACGGCGTGCGCCTCGGGCTCGGCGGGGCGCCGCTGGGCAACATGTATGCCGCGGTCGACGACGGCGAAGCCCAGGCGGCGCTGCAAGCCGCTTTCGCCGATGGCTGCAGGACGTTCGATACCGCCCCCCACTACGGAAACGGCCGCAGCGAGGAGCGCTTCGGGCGCTTCCTCCAGGGTGAGAAGCGCGCGACCTGCGTGCTCTCGAGCAAGGTCGGCCGCCTGCTCATCCCCGACGCCAATGCACCGCGCGAGTTCGGCCCCTACGTCGACGTGCTGCCCAACATCCAGCGCTTCGACTACTCGGCGGCTGGCGTGCGCCAATGCCTTCACGACAGCCTCGAGCGCCTGGGCGCTGCGCGCCTCGACGTGTGCTACGTGCACGACTGCAGTGCGCTCACGCATGGCGAGCGTGCCGAGGCGGTATTCCGGCAGGTGGTGGACGAAACCCTCCCGGCGCTGCGCGCGCTGCAACGCGAGGGAAGCCTCCGGTACGTCGGCGTTGCCGTCAGCGATTGGCGGGTCTGCCTGCGGATCCTGCGGGAAGCCGACCTGGATTGCGTGCTCCTCGCGGGGCGCTACACGCTCCTCGACCAGAGCGCGCTGCCGCAGCTCCTGCCGCTGTGCGAAGCGCGCGGCGTGCGCATCGCCGTCGGGGGGCCGTTCAACTCGGGCATCCTCGCGAGCGGCGTGAAGGGGTCACAGCCCCTGCGCTTCAACTACGAGGCGGCGCCGCCTCAGTGGATCGCGCGCGCGGCGGCGATCGAAGCGGTGTGCGAGCGGTTCGATGTACCCCTGCGCGCGGCTGCGCTGCAGTTCCCGCTCGCGCATCCGGCGGTCGAGATCATCCTGGTCGGGGTGAAGCGCGTTGCACACTGGCGCGATGCGCTCGCCAAGATGACGCAGCGCATCCCGGGGGCATTCTGGGAGGCGCTGCGCGCCGAAAAGCTCCTCCCGGAGGCCGCGCCCACCCCATGACCTATACACCGGAAGAGCTCCGGGCTCGCATCGCCCGCGTTCCGCGCGTCCGCGTGGCCACCACGCCGACCCCGCTGCAGGAAATGCCGAACCTCGCCCGCGCGCTCGGCGGCCCGCGCCTGTTCATCAAGCGCGATGACCTCACCGGCGTCGCTTTCGGCGGCAACAAGCTGCGCAACCTCGAGTTCCGCCTCGCCCGCGCGCTCGAGGAGAAGCCCGACACGGTCATCGTGGGCCTGGACGTCCAGTCGAACTCGGCCCGGCAAACGGTGGGAGCCTGCAACAAGCTCGGCCTGCGCACCGTGCTGGTCCTCGAGGGCGGGAAGCCCGAGCCGGTGCAGGGCAACCTGCTCGTCAGCTATCTGCTGGGCGCCGAAATCCACTATGCGCCCGATGCGCAGGCGCAGCGGCGCCTGATGGATCGCCTGGCCCATGAGCTGCGCGCCCGCGGCGCCCGGCCGTACATCCTCAACGACAACCCGATGTTCGACGTTGCCTCGGCCCTGGCGTATCTCGAGACGACCCTGGAGATGCTGGACCAGCTGCAGGCTGCCGGTGTGCGGCCCCGCGGCTTCTATATGTCGTCCGGGGGAAAGGGCCAGGCCGGCGTCCTGCTCGCGAGAAAGGCGCTCGGCGAGACCTTCGACATGCGCGGCGTGACCGCCAGCCACAAGCACGATGTCCCGAACCGGACCGCATCGATCGCGAATCAGGCCGCCGGCTTCCTGGGCCTGGATGTCCGTGTGGAACCCGGCGAGGTCGAGAACTACGCCAACTTCGTCGATGCGGGATATGGCGTGCCGAGCGACGCCGGCAACGAGGCGGTCCGGTTGTTCGCCCGCTGCGAGGGCGTGATCCTCGACCCCATCTACACCGGCAAGTGCGCCGCGGCCATGATCGAACACATCCAGGCCGGGCACTTTTCCAGGAGCGATGCGGTCGTTTTCGTGCATACCGGCGGGATGCCCGCGATCTTCACCTGGAGCCAGGCATGGTGCTGAAGACAGCCCTCGACGCGATTCCGGAGCGGCGCGAAAACTGGGCCGAGGCGGAATTCGCCGGCGGCGCCAAATCGATCCTGCGGCTGCGCTCGGGCCATCTGCTGGTCGCCGACGAGCCCCCGGGCTTCGCCGGCGGAACCGGCGGCGAAAACACCGGACCGACGCCCACGGGACTGCTGGTCGCCGCCTTCGCGGCCGATATCCCGGCCGTGCTCAACCGGATTGCCCGGGAGCTCGGGCTCGAAATCGGCTCGCTGCGGGCCCGCGTGCAGATCGCGTGGAATCCGCGCGCCATCGCCGGCGCTCCGGGTCTGGACCCCGTGCCCTACGAAGCCGTCAGCGACATCTGGCTGGAGGTGAAAGGGGATCCGGCCGCGATCGAGGACATGAAGGCGGCCTACTTCCGGCGCTGTCCGCTCTACAACCTGTTCCGCAAGGCGGGGTGCCGGATGACCGATCACTGGCACCTTGCGGCGAGGGACGCTCAGTCCGCGTAAACGCCTGCCGCCTTGATGATCGGCGCCAGCCGATCGACCTCCGCCCGGAAGAACCGCGCCGCGCCCGCCGGCGTGGCGCGCTCGCCGGAGATCGGCTGCGCACCGAAGTCCGAGAGCCTTTTCGACACGCCCGGGTCCGCGATGGCGGCGCGCAGCGCGGATGCAAGCTGCTGGACCACCGGCTCCGGCGTACCCCTGGGCGCCACCAGGCCGTACCAGACGGCGAGCGAGAAGTCGCGCAAGCCGGCTTCGTGCAAGGTGGGCGCTTCGGGGAGCGAGGCGATGCGCTCGCTCATCGTCACCGCATATCCCCTGACCGCGGCGGCGCGGATGTGCGAGACGGTGGTCGTCGTCTGATCGCAGAGCAGGTCGAGCCGGCCCCCCAGCACGTCCTGCATGGCGGGCCCCGAGCCGCGATAGGAAACGGTGGTCATGTCGGCCTTGAGCGCGGTCATGAGCAGAAGCCCGCAGAGGTGCGAGGCGGACCCTACGCCGCCGTTCCCATAGGTGACGCGGTCCTTGTTCGTGCGGACGAATCGAATCAACTCCGCGGCGTCCTTCGGCTCCAGATCCTTCCGGCCGACGAGCACCATGGGAACCTCGGCGATCATGGCAACCGCCTCGAACGACTCCACCGGGTGGTATGGAAGCTTGCGGTACAGAGTGACGCTGCTCGCCTGGCCGATATGCGAAAGGAGAATCGTGTGGCCGTCCGCACGGGCCTGCGCGCCGCGGGCCGCGCCGACCGTCCCGCCGGCGCCCGTGACGTTCTCCACGACGACCTGCTGGCCGAGCGGCTGCGCCATGGCCTGCGCGAGCACGCGCGCGAGCGCGTCGCTCGGACCGCCGGCGGCAAACGGCACGATGAACGTCACGGGCTTCGCGGGAAACGGCTGCGCGCCGGCCGCGGTCATTCCCAGTCCCAACGCTGCCGCCGCAATCCAATGGATGACGCTCATCGCCACCTCCCCGAGGAATTGCGGTGAATCTATCATCGCGGCCGCGAAACGCGGAGCCGTTGCGCACATCGCAACACCCTACGCGGCGGCGAGCGGTAGCTCCATCGTGACGGCGAGCCCGCCGCCGGCGGCATTCTCGGCGCGGATGGCGCCGCCGTGGGCGGCGATGGCGGCGTGCGCGATGGCGAGGCCCAGGCCGAAGCCTTCGGGCGAAGGCGAGGCGGCGCTGCGGTAGAAGGGCTCGAAGATACGCTCCACGTCGCCAGGCGGGATGCCGGGGCCGCGGTCGCGCACGGTGAGGCGGGCGCGGTCCGCGTGCGCGGCGAGGCGGATCTCGACGGTGCTGCCTTCGGCGGTGTACTTCACGGCATTGCGCACCACGTTTTCGACGGCGCGGTGCAGGAGCTCGGCGCGGCCGCGTACCGGCGCGCGCTCGGCCGATTCCAGCGCGACCTGGCGGCCGCTCGCCTCGGCCTCGAAGCGGGCATCGGCCGCGATGGTGGCGACGAGGTCGGCGAGGTCGACCGGCTCCGCGGCGCCGGCGGCGGTGCCCCCTTCGACGCGGGCGAGGGCGAGGACCTCGCCGACCAGCTCGTCCAGGCGAGCGGCCTCGCGCTCGATGCGGTCGAGCGAGGCGGCGAGGCGGGCGGGGTCCTGCCGCGCGAGGCCGATCGCCGCCTGCAGCCGCGCGAGCGGCGAGCGCAGCTCGTGCGAGACGTCGTGCAGGAGGCGGCGCTGCGCCGCCACGAGCTTCTGCAGCTGCTGCGCCATGCGGTCGAACTCGTCCCCGAGGTCGGCGATCTCGTCGCGCCGCCCCTGGATGAGCGGCCGCACGCGCGTTTCGAGCTTGCCTTCGGCCGCGGCCCGCAGCGCCCAGCGCAGGCTGCGCACCGGGCGGGCGAGGTACCAGGCGAGAAGCGCGCTCACCGCGAGGCTGCCGGCCGCGCCGATCAGGACGAGGAGCCAGGCGGGCGGCGGCGGTGGCGGCGACGCCGCGCGCCGGCCGCGGAAGAAGCGCGGCTCGCCGGGCGCCTGCGCGAAGAGGAGGTAGCGGGCGCCGTCCGGCGCCTCCACGAGGCGCGCGGCGCGGCGGCCATCGGCGGCGAGCTCGCGCGCCCGCTCGAGCGCCGCCTCGGGCACTTCGCGCCCCAGCACGTCGGCGCCTTGAGCATCGACCGCATAGACGAGCGCGCCGCGCCGCGGCGCCTCGCGCAGCCAGGCGCGCAGCGCCTCCACGCCGCCGTGGCGCAGCGTGGCCGCGGCGAGCTGCGTCGCCATCATCGCCGGCGGGCCGAAAGCCGCCTCGCGCTGCGCTTCGCGCTGCGCCTCGGCCTGCGCGCCGCGCCACAGCGCGACGGCGCCCACGGTGAGCGCCGCCACGGCGAGCAGCGTGAGCCAGAAGGCGAAAAAGATCTTCCAGAACAGGCGGCCCACGCTCAGTCCTTCACCAGGTGGTAGCCCATGCCGCGCACGGTGCGGATGAGCGCGGCGCCTTCGCCGAGCTTCTGGCGAATGCTGGAGAGGTGCACGTCGATGCTGCGGTCGAAGCGCGCGAGCGGCCGGCCGAGCGCCTGCTCCGAGAGCTCGTTCTTGCTGACCACGCGCCCGGCGTTGCGCAGCAGCACCTCCATCAGGTTGAACTCGGTGCTGGTGAGCTCTACGCTCCGGCCGCGCCACTCGAGGCGCCGCTTCTGCGGCCACAGCGTGAGGCCGCCGGCCGCGAGCGGCCCGGCGCTCTCGGGCGGCGCCTGCACGCGGCGCAGGATGGCGCGCAGGCGTGCGGTCAGCTCGCGCGGCGTGCAGGGCTTGGGCACGTAGTCGTCGGCGCCCAGCTCCAGGCCCACGATGCGGTCGATATCGTCGCCGCGCGCGGTCAGCATGATCACCGGCACGCGGCTGCCGCGCCGGATCCGGCGCAGCGCCTCCAGGCCGTCCACGCCCGGCATGGTGACGTCGAGGATCACGATCTGGAAGGCGCCGCCGAGGGCGAGCTCGGCGGCCGCCGCGCCGTCGTGCACGACGGTTACGGCGAAGCCTTCGCGCTCGAGGTACTCGCGCAGCATCCCCGCGAGCTCGACGTCGTCGTCTGCCAGCAGCACCTGGGGCACGGCGCGATGATACTGGCCGGTCACAGCCGCTTGCCCTTCTTTACCCAGCTTTACCGAGCCTTGACGGCGCTTGAGGGGCGGCGCGCCCACACTGGCCGCGTCGCAACGTCAACCGTGCAAACTCAACCCTTACCGGAGAGATTCCATGCTCAACCGCAGCCGTCCTTATCTCGCCGCAGCGCTCGTCGCTGCCGCCGCGGCGTTCGCCGTACCCGCCTCCGCCGAAGCGCATGCCATGCGCGGCGGCATGGGCGACCCCGGGGAAGCGCGCCTTCTGCGCGGCCTCGACCTCACCCAGGAGCAGCGCGACCAGGTGTTCAAGATCTTCCACGAGCAGGCGCCGGCGATGCGCGAGCGCATGAACGCCGCGCGCAGCGCGCAGCAGGCCCTGCGCGAAGCCGCCGCGGCGCCGGGCTTCGATGCCGCCCGCGCGCGGGAGCTCGCCGACGCCGCCGGCAAGGCGCACGCCGATGCCGCCTTCCAACGGGCGCAGACGCTGAACCGGGTCTTCGCCGTGCTCACGCCGGAGCAGCGCCAGCAGCTCGCCGAGCGCCAGCAGCGCCGCGGCGAGGGCCACCGGCGCGGGCACTAGCCGCCGCGGATCAGCCAGACGCGGCTTTCGCGGCCGCGCACGAAGCTGCTGTTGACCACCGCCACCGCGCCGTGGCGGTTCACCGCGAGCTTGTCGGTGAGCAGGCCCTGACGGTTGCCGTTCGCGGCGCCGTCGGGCCCGGCGCTGCCGGGCACCGCGGCCGGCTCGCCGAAGCGCTCGCCGCCGTCGCGCGACACCACGAGCACCAGCCCGCGAGGCCAGCGTCCCGGTTTCTCGAAGCGCTCGGCGAGCACGTAGGGATTGCCTTCACCGTCGAGGGCGAGCGCCGGGAAGCCGGCGCCGGGGCCCGAGATCGCGCGCGGCGGCTCGAACGTGCGTCCGCCGTCGGCGGAGCGCGCATAGCGCAGGTGGTAGGGGCCATAAGGCCCGCCCGTGCTCTCGCCCCATACGAGGTGCAGGCGTCCGCGGCCGTCGGCGGCAAGCTTGGGCGACTCCGAAAAGCCCTCGGTGCGGGCGAGCACGCGCGGCGCGGCGACGGGCGCGTGCTGCGCGGTGAAGCTCGCAAAGCGAAGATCCGCGGCGGCGTCCTCGCCGACCGTCCAGGCGAGGTGCACCGTCCCTTCGCGGCCCAAGGCCAGCGAAGGCCCGCGCGCCGGCTCGGCATCGCTGCCGGCCACCTGGCGCGGCGGCGCGAAGCTCGCGCCGCCGTCGGCGGAGCGGGCGAGCCAGAGGCCGCCTTCGTACTCGGTCCACGCCACGTGCAGCGCGCCCCCCGGCCCGGCGGCGAGGTCGAGGCTGCCGTTGTGCCAGAGCTCCTTGCTGATGCGCCCCTTGCCGGCGCCGCCGAGCGATTGCGAGAGGTTGAGCGGCGGCTCGAAGCTGCGCCCGCCGTCGCGGGAGCGCGCGAACAGGATGTCGCCGCCGTGCGAGCCGCCCGAAAAGATGATTTCCTGCCATAGCACGTAGATGCGCTCGGGGTCGTCGGGGGCGATTGCCACGCGCGGCAGCCACGAGAACGTCTCCGGCCGCCGCGCGACGTCGACGGGCGGCGCCGCGGGCGTGCCGTCCGCCGCGCGGCGCTGGAACAGAACCGCCCGGCGCGCCTGGTCCACCCAGGCGAGCGCGACGCGTCCGTGGTCGTCCATGGCCACCGCCGGATCGTCGAGGTAGTCCCAGCGCGAATCGTTCTGGCGCCACGGACCCTGGAGGGCGGGGCCCGTGGCGAGCACGGTTTCGGATTGCCACGCCACGGCGGCGGCGAAACCGGAGGCGGGAGCGGCGGTTGCAGTCACGAGGAGGCCGGCCAGGCCGAGCCATAATGCGGGTCTCATGCTTGTGTCGACTTCGAATCCCCGTGCGAGGTTTCCGTGACGCCGCCGCGCCGCTTGAGCGTGCGCGAAGTGCTTGCCGGGGCCGCGCCCGCCGCGACGCCCGTCACCGTGCAGGGCTGGGTGCGCACGCGGCGCGACTCCAAGGCGGGCTTCTCGTTCGTCAATGTCTCCGACGGCTCCTCGTTCCACCCGGTGCAGGTGGTGGCGCCGGCCGCGCTGCCCAATTACGCGCAGGAAGTGCTGAAGCTCACCGCGGGATGCGCGGTGGAGGCGACCGGCGTGATCGTGCCTTCGCCGGCCAAGGGCCAGCCCTTCGAGATGCAGGCCTCCGCGGTGCGCGTGGCGGGCTGGGTCGACGATCCGGACAGCTATCCCATCCAGCCCAAGCTGCACAGCTTCGAGTTCCTGCGCGAGGTGGCGCACCTGCGTCCGCGCACCAACGTGATCGGGGCAGCCACCCGGGTGCGCCATGTGCTGGCGCAGGCGATCCATCGCTTCTTCGACGAGCGCGGCTTTTTCTGGGTGAACACGCCCATCATCACCGCGTCGGACGCCGAAGGCGCGGGGGCGCTGTTCCGCGTCTCGACGCTGGATCTCGCCAACCTGCCGCGCACGCCGCAGGGCGCGGTCGACTTCTCGCAGGATTTCTTCGGCCGCGAGGCCTTCCTCACGGTCTCCGGGCAGCTCAACGTCGAGTGCTACTGCCTCGCGCTGTCCAAGGTCTACACCTTCGGCCCCACGTTCCGCGCCGAAAACTCCAACACCAGCCGGCACCTTGCCGAGTTCTGGATGGTCGAGCCCGAGATCGCCTTCGCCGGCCTGCAGGAGGACGCCGATCTCGCCGAAGCGCTGCTGAAGCAGGTGCTGAAGGCGCTCCTGGAGAAAAGCGCCGAGGACCTCGCGTTCTTCGACGACCGCGTCGAGAAGGGGCTGGTCGCGAAGCTCCAGGGGATCGTCGACTCCGAGTTCGCGCGCATGGACTACGGCGAGGCCATCCGGGTGCTCGAAGGCGCGAAGGCGAAGTTCGAGTTCCCGGTGAAGTGGGGCGTGGACCTGCAGTCCGAGCACGAGCGCTACCTCACCGAGAAGCACGCGCGCAAGCCGGTGATCGTGATGAACTATCCCAAGGGCATCAAGGCGTTCTACATGCGCCTGAACGAGGATGGCCGCACGGTGGCCGCCATGGACGTGCTCGCGCCCGGCATCGGCGAGATCATCGGCGGCAGCCAGCGCGAGGAGCGCCTCGGGCTGCTCGATGCGCGCATGGACGAGCTCGGCATCGCCCGGGAGCACTACGGCTGGTATCGCGACCTGCGCCGCTACGGCAGCGTGCCGCACGCCGGGTTCGGCCTGGGTTTCGAGCGCACGCTCGCCTACGTGACGGGGCTTTCCAACGTGCGCGACGTGATTCCGTTCCCGCGCACCCCGGGCAACGCGCGCTACTGACTACTTGTAGAACACGTGCCGGCCGATGCGGGCGACGCGCACCTTCTCCTTCGACCAGTCCGGCTTGATATAGACCGCGTGGAAGTAGAGCGCGCCGTGCAGGCGCGGCGGCTCGGCGCCGTAGTACACGGCCTCGGCGATGCGCCGCGCGCGCTGCCATTCGGGCCCGGCGGGCTCGGGCAGGGCGTCGAACTCGGTCCAGGAGAAGGCGCTCACCAGGCGCTTGCGCTGCGGGTCCCAGCGCTTCTGGTAGACCACCTCGCAGAGCCGGCGCGGATAGCGCGGCGAGGCGACGCGGTTCATGGTCACCTCGGCCACCGCGTACTGCCCGGCGAGCGGCTCGCCGCGCGCCTCGTAATAGATGTTGCGCGCAAGGCAGTCGAGCTCCTTGCGGTGGGCGTCGATCACGCGCTGGCGGCGCTCTTCCTGCTCGGCGAACACCAGCTTCAGCGCGACGCAGAACGCGGCCACGATGAGCGCGACGACGCCCGAAAAGATCCAGGCCTCCCGGTCCGTCCGGTACCCCATGGGAAGGATGGTTTTCGCGCCGGGCGCGGCGGTCAAGGTCATAATGCCGTCATGAAAGCCGCCCCGAACGACGCCGGGAGCCAAGCCGCGGACTCCAGCGCCGACGAAGCCATCCTCGACGCCATCGACCGCTGGCTCGAGCGCGAGGTGCAGCCTCAGGCCATGAAGCTCGAGCACGACGACATCTACCCCGAGGCCATGGTGGCGCAGATGCGCGAGCTCGGGCTCTTCGGCGCCACCATCGGCCCGCAATACGGCGGGCTCGGATTGCCGGCCGCCCTGTACGCGCGCATCGTGGCGCGCATCTCCGAGGTGTGGATGTCGCTCACCGGCATCTTCAACTCGCACCTCATGATGGCGCTGCTGGTCGAGCGCTACGGCAGCGAGGCGCTCAAGCGCGAGTACCTGCCGCGCTTCGCCTCCGGCGAGCTGCGCGGCGGCCTGGCGCTCACCGAGCCGAACGCCGGCACCGACCTGCAGGCGATCCGCCTGCGTGCCGAGCGCCGCGGCGAGCACTACGTGCTGAACGGCACCAAGACCTGGATCTCCAACGGCATCCACGGCGGCTGCTTCGCGGTGCTGGCGAAGACCGACCCCAACGCGCAGCCGCGGCACCGCGGAATGTCCATGTTCCTGTGCGAGAAGGGTCCGGGATTCTCCGTCAGCCGCAAGCTCGAGAAGCTCGGCTACAAGGGAATCGACTCGGCCGAGCTCGTGTTCGACGACTACCGCGTGCCCGCCGCCAACCTCATCGGCGGCGTTGCGCACGAGCAGCCGGGCGGCCTCGACGCGCGTCGCCATCTCGCCCAGCTTGAGCTGGATGGCCTGGTGCTCGCAGATGGGCTTGCCGAAGGTCTGGCGCTGCTGCGAATAGCGCACCGACTCGCGCAGCGCCGCGGCGGCGATGCCCACGCCGCGGGCGGCCACGTTGATCCGCCCCAGCTCGAG
>DATLGR010000387.1:0-2475 GCA_035540415.1 Burkholderiales bacterium
GTGGTGGTGTCGGCCGCCGCGGGCGCGGTCGGCAGCGTCGTGGGCCAGCTCGCGAAGCGCTGGGGCTGCCGCGCGGTCGGCATCGCCGGCGGCGCCGCCAAATGCGATTACGTGCGCGGCGAGCTCGGCTTCGACGCCTGCATCGACTACAAGGCGGGCAATCTCGCGCGGGAGCTGAAGGCGCATTGCCCGGACGGGGTCGACGTCTACTTCGACAACGTCGGCGGCCCGATCCTCGACACGCTGCTGCTCAACATGAACATCGCCTCGCGCATCGTCCTGTGCGGCCTCATCTCGGACTACAACGCGACTGAAACCTACGGCATTCGCAACCTCCGCGCGATCCTGACCCAGCGGGTGAAGCTGCAGGGCATGATCGTGTTCGACTGGAAGGAGCGCTACGGGGAGGCGCTCGCGGCGCTCGCCGCCGCGCAGCTCAAGACGCGCGAGTCGATCGTCGAAGGCCTGGAAAATGCGCCGCGCGGGCTGATCGGGCTGCTCAAGGGGGAGAATCTTGGAAAGCAGCTCGTCCGCCTCGCGTGACTACGCGGGCTTCTGGCCGCGGGCGCTCGCCGTGCTGATCGACGCGCTGATCGTCGTGGTGATTGCCATGCCGATCGTCGTGCTCGCGTTCGGCGCGGACTACTTTTCGCTCGATCCGGCGCGGCGCGCCTGGGACGGCCTCACGCTGGCCATCGTCGCCGCTGCGACGATCGGCTTCTGGCGCGCCGTCGGCGCCACGCCGGGCAAGATCGCGGTCGCCGTCAAGGTGGTGGACGCGAAGACCGGCGAAGTGCCCGGCACCGGGCGCCTCGTGCTGCGCTTCCTGTGCTATTTCGTCTCGGCGCTGCCGCTTTATCTCGGCTTTCTGTGGATCGCGTTCGACCGGCGCAAGCAGGGCTGGCACGATAAGATCGCCGGCACCGTCGTGATCAACTCCGAAGACTGAAGGAAACCATGATCGACCTCTACACCTGGCCGACCCCGAACGGCCACAAGATCCACATCCTGCTCGAGGAAACGGGGCTGCCGTACCGCGTGCATGCCGTGAACATCGGCAAGGGCGACCAGTTCAAGCCCGAGTTCCTCAAGATCTCGCCCAACAACAAGATGCCGGCGATGGTGGACCAGGACGGGCCGGGCGGCGAGCCGTTTGCGCTCGCCGAGTCGGGCGCGATGCTCTTCTATCTCGCCGCCAAGACGGGCAAGTTCCTGCCGGAGGACCTCCGCAAGCGCTGGAAAGTGATGCAGTGGACGATGTTCCAGATGGGGCACATCGGCCCGATGTTGGGGCAGGCGCACCACTTCCTCGGCTACGCGCCCGAGAAGATCGAGTACGCCATGAATCGCTACCGGAACGAGGCCAACCGCCTGTACGGCGTGGTCGAGCGCCAGCTGCGCGAGTCGAAGTACCTCGCCTGCGACGAGTACACCATCGCCGACATGGCGACGGTGCCCTGGCTGCGCGCCCCCGAGCGCCAGGGCGTCGACATCGAGCAGTATCCGGCGCTCAAGCGCTGGCGCGACGCCATCCTCGAGCGCCCGGCGGTGAAGCGCGCGCTGGAGGTCCTGAAGGACGCGCGCCGGGCCGGGGAGATGTCCCCGGAGGAGAAGGAGAACCTCTTCGGCGCCCGGCAATATGCTCGACGGTAGGGTCGCCTGGGTGACGGGCGGCGGCTCGGGCATCGGCCTCGCCGGCGCGCTCGCGCTGGCCGCGGCCGGTGCCCGCGTGGTGGTGTCCGGCCGCAACCGCGACACGCTGCGCGAGGCGGAGGCGCTGGTGAAGGCGGCGGGGCGCGCCGAGGCGATCGCGCTCGACGTGTCGGACAAGGCGCAGGTGGCCGAGGTGGCGGCGCGCATCGGCCGCGTCGACATCCTGGTGAACAGCGCCGGCATCAACAGCCCGCGGCGCAACTTCCACAACGTCGTGCCCGAATCCTGGGACGAGATCGTGGCGATCAACCTGTCCGGGATGTTCTACTGCGTGCACGCGGTGCTGCCCGGCATGCGCGCGCGCAAGGACGGGGTCATCATCAACGTCTCCTCGTGGGCGGGGCGCTATCCGAGCGTGCTCACCGGGCCCGGCTACAACGCCACCAAGCACGGCGTGGTGGCGCTGACCGAATCGATCAACATGGAGGAGGGGCACAACGGCATCCGCGCCACGTCGCTCCTGCCCGGCGAGGTGGCGACGCCGATCCTGGAGAAGCGCCCGGTTCCGCCCGCGCCGGAGGTGCGCGCGCGCATGCTGCAGGCCGAGGACCTGGGCAAGACGATTCTCTTCATCGCCACGCTGCCCGCGCGCGTCTGCGTCAACGAGCTCATCATCAGCCCGACCCACAACCGCTTCTATTTCGGCGGCTTCGAGTCCGCGCCGAAGACTTGAGCTTTCGGGGAAGCCGGTAAATGGGGTACGTCCCCATTTATGCGGTAGTGCTGCCGTTCCTGGCGGGCTACTACCTGTCGTATGTGTAT
>DATLGR010000388.1:0-2867 GCA_035540415.1 Burkholderiales bacterium
GTCTCGGTGATGAGGTAGGCGCGGCCGTCATGCTCGAGGCGATGGGTGACCTCGCCAAGGAGCATGCCGTTGCGCGAGACCTCGTACGTGATCTCCACGCGCGCAGGCGGCGCCGCGGAGGCGCTCGCCGCCGCGGCCAGCGCGACGCTAGTCAGCAGCCAGAACGTGCTGGGCATCGCTTCCCCGGACCCGCACCACGCCGCCGCGCACGACGAGCCGGTCCTCGAGGAACCAGCGCGCTGCTCGCGGATACAAGAGGTGCTCCTGCCGGAGCACGCGCGCCGCCAGCATCTGCGGCGTGTCGTCGGGCCGCACCGGGACCGCGGCCTGCGCGATGATCGGACCCTGATCGAGGTCGGCAGTGACAAAGTGCACCGTGCACCCGTGCAGCTTGACGCCCGCCGCGAGCGCGCGCTCATGCGTGTGCAGGCCCGGAAATGCCGGCAGCAGCGAGGGGTGGATGTTGAGCAAACGGCCCTGGTAGCGGCGCACGAACGCGGCGCCGAGCACCCGCATGAACCCCGCCAGGAGCACCAGGCGGGGCGCGAAACGCTCCACTTCCCGGGCGAGCGCCTCGTCGAACGCTTCGCGGGCCGGGAACTGGCGGTGATCCAGGACGCACGCCGCGACGCCTCGCGCGGAGGCGAGCGCGAGCCCCGCCGCCTCCGGCCGGTTGCTGATCACGGCGCTCACGGGCAGCCCGGCGTCGAGCAGCGCCTGCAGATTGCTGCCGCGCCCCGAAATCAGCGCCGCGATCACGTCCGGCTCCGCGTCATGCCGCCGGCCCGATCATCGCGTCGGGGCGTACCCAGCGGTCGAAGTCCTGTGCGCTGACGTAGCCCAGCGCAAGCGCCGCCTCGCGCAGCGTGCTGCCCTCGCGATGCGCCTTCTTCGCGATCTCCGCGGCGCGGTCGTAGCCGATATGCGGGGAAAGCGCTGTGACGAGCATCAGCGAGCGCTCCACGAGCTCGCGGATGCGCGCCGCGTTCGCACGGATACCGCGAGCGCAGTGCTCGTCGAAGGAGCGCGCGCCGTCGGCGAGCAGCCGCAGGCTTTGCAGGAAGGCCTGGATGATGAGCGGCTTGTACACGTTGAGCTGGAAATGACCCGAGGCGCCGCCGATGTTCACCGCGACGTCGTTGCCCATCACCTGGGCGCACAGCATGGTGAGCGCCTCGGCCTGGGTCGGGTTTACCTTCCCCGGCATGATGGAGCTGCCGGGCTCGTTTTCCGGGATGCCGAGCTCGCCCAGCCCGCTGCGCGGACCCGAGGCGGCGAGGCGCACGTCGTTGGCCACCTTGGAGAGCGCCGCGGCGAGGGTCTTGAGCGCGCCATGCGCGAAGACCAGCGGCTCGTGCCCGGCGAGAGCGGCGAAGCGGTTGCCCGCCGGCACAAAAGGCAGGCCGCAGGCGGCGGCGAGCTTGGCGCACACGGCCCCGGCGAAGCGTGGATGGGTGTTGAGCCCGGTGCCTACGGCGGTGCCGCCGATCGCGAGCTCGCACAGCCCGGGCAGCACCGCGCGCAGGGCGCCCAGCGCCTGCTCGAGCTGCGCCGCATGCCCCGAAAATTCCTGGCCCAGCGTCAGCGGCGTCGCGTCCTGCAGGTGCGTGCGCCCGATCTTGACGATGGCCTCGAACTCGCGCGCCTTCCCCTCGAGCGTCCCGTGGAGCGCCTGCACCGCCGGCAGCAGGTCCTCCTTCAGCGCGGACGCGGCGGCGAGGTGCATCGCCGTGGGGAAGACGTCGTTGGACGATTGCCCCAGGTTGACCTCGTCGTTGGGGTGCACCAGCCGGCGCTCGCCGCGGCTGCCGCCGAGGAGCTCGGACGCTCGATTCGCGAGTACCTCGTTCACGTTCATGTTCGTCTGGGTGCCGGAGCCCGTCTGCCACACGACCAGCGGAAACTCTTCATCGTGGCTGCCGGCAAGCACCTCGTCGGCCGCCTGCTGGATCGCCAGTGCCTTCGCCGGCTCGAGCAGTCCGAGCTCCGCGTTCACCTCCGCAGCGGCCCGCTTCACCCGGACCAGCGCCCGGACGACGGCCAGCGGCATGCGCTCGCCGGAGATGCGGAAGAAACGCCGGCTGCGCTCGGTCTGCGCGCCCCAAAGCCGCTCCGCCGGCACCTCGATGGGGCCGAAGCTGTCCTTCTCCGTGCGTGTGCCGCTCATGGCGGCGAGTATGTTACTTCGGCCGCGCTACTCCGGCCGGTCCTGGGCCGCAAGCTCCTGGTGGACCTTCGCCATGTCGATCGACTTCGCCTGCGAGATCACCTGGTCGAGAGCGCCCGCGGGCAGCGCGCCGGCCTGCTGGAACAGGATGACGCGTTCGCGAAACACCATCAGGGTCGGAATCGAGCGGATGCCGAACGCGCCGGCGAGCTCCTGCTGCTCGTCGGTGTTCACCTTGGCGAACACGACCTCCGGGTGCGCGTCGGAGGCCTGCTCGTAGACGGGCGCGAAGCCGCGGCACGGGCCGCACCACGGGGCCCAAAAGTCCACGATCACCATGGGATGGTCGGTGACCGTCTTCTCGAAATTCTCCTTGGTGAGCTCGATTGTCGCCACGAGACGTCCTTCCGCGAGTGGGGGGCAGTGTACTCTAGACCTCCATGTATGCAGGCCGGTTCGCGCCCTCGCCCACCGGGCCTTTGCACTTCGGCTCGCTGGTCGCCGCGCTGGCGAGCTGGCTCGATGCCCGCGCGGCGCGAGGCCGCTGGCTGGTGCGCATCGAAGATCTCGACCGGGCGCGCGAGGCGCCGGGGGCGGCCGCGCACATCCTGCGCACGCTCGAGCGCCTGGGCCTGTTCTGGGACGGCGAGGTGCTCTACCAGAGCCGCCGGCGCGAGCATTACGCCGCGGCGCTGCGCCG
>DATLGR010000389.1:0-3692 GCA_035540415.1 Burkholderiales bacterium
ATTCTTTCGCTTCCGCGGCTGACGCCAGGTCTCTGATGACGATCCGCTACGTGGTCGCCGGAAAGCGCGGCCGCTGGATCATCTGGAAAGAAGGCAGCTCCACGCCGGTGGCGCATGCCCGCACGAAGGACGACGCCGTCCTGGCGGCCCGCCGGCTCGCACAGCGTGACGCAGGCGAACTGGCGGTCTACCTGGAAAGCGGGATCCTTCGCCACGAGCACCGGTGCCGGCGCAAAAGTTGAGGCCCTTTACTGGGGGGCGTGGGCGCGGGCGAGCCCGCCGTGCAGGTCGAGGAGCTTCTCGCGCCAGGCGTGCAGCGGGTCCGCGGGTTTCAGGACCTCCTGCGGGCTCATGAGGCGCACCCACTGGAAGAGCGAAAAGAGGATGTAGTCGCCGTAGGCGGGCGCGGATCCGCACACGTAGGGCTGGCGCCTGGTGAGCGTCTGCAGCGGCTCGAGCGCCCGCGCCAGGCGCTCGAGCGACTCGGCGCGGCGCGCGGCGAGGTCCTCGAGCGTCTTCTTCACGGCGCCCTCCACCATGGCGCGGAAGTGCGCCTGGTCGGCCGGGTCCACCCGCACGTGGATGTCGGGGGCGACGAGCTGCAGCATCGGCCCGAGCAGCGCGCGGTCCACCCAGGTGTTGAAGGCGTGCGTGACGCCGCGGCCGATCTCGCCGCCGAAGAGCGTCGGGCGCTCCGGGTAGCGGGCCTCGAGGTGCTCGGCGATTTTCCAGGAGTCGCGCACCACCGCATCGCCGTCGCGGATCACGGGCACGGTCTTGCCGCCGGAGAAGGCGATCGCCGCCTTGTCGCTCATGAGCACCGGGGTTGCCTCGAACTCCAGCCCCTTGTGCGCGAGCGCCATGCGGGTGCGCCAGGAAAAGAGGCTGTAGCGCCGGCCCTCGCGGCCGCCGAGCTCCCAGAGGACGATCATGCGGCCTTTTTCTTCGCGGCGCCGGGCTCGTCCTTCACCTCGTGGCTGGCCGGGCGCGCCTTGATCCGCAGGTCTTTCCACTCGGCGCGCTCGCGCACGGCGTTGCGGAAGGCCTGGTCGCGCCCCGACAGGTACTGCGGCGGCCAGTGCTGGCCCAGGTGCTGGTACCAGGCGGAGGCCTGCAGGGTGAAGTAGGGGTTGGCGAGGTGCGGACGGGCGAGCGCGACGAGGTCGGCCTTGCCCGCGGCGAGCAGCGTGTTGACCTGGTCCGCGGTGGTCACGGCGCCCACCGTCATGGTGGCAATCCCCACCTCGTTTCGCACCCAGTCGGCGAACGGCGCCTGGTACATGCGCCCGTAGACGGGCTTCTGGTTGGGCACCGTCTGGCCGGTGGAGCAGTCGATGAGATCGCAGCCCGCGGCCTTCAGCATGCGGGTGAGCGCGATCAGGTCCTCGCCCGAGAGGCCGCCCGGCGCCCAGTCGGTCGCGGAGATGCGCACGCCCATCGGCTTGCGCTCCGGCCAGGCGGCGCGGCAGGCGCGGAACACCTCCAGCGGAAAGCGCATGCGGTTCTCGATCGGCCCGCCGTAGGCGTCGGTGCGCCGGTTGGTGAGCGGCGAGATGAAGCTCGCGAGGAGGTAGCCGTGCGCCATGTGCAGCTCGAGCATGTCGAAGCCGGCCTCTTCGGCGTAGCGCGTGGAGCGCACGAAGTCGTCGATGACCTTTTTCATGCCGCCTGCATCGAGCTCGCGCGGCACCTGCGAGATGCCCTCGTAGTAGGGGATCGGCGAGGCCGAGACGAGCGGCCAGTTGCCGCTCTCCAGCGGATGATCCATGCGCTCCCAGCCGAGCTGGGTCGAGCCCTTGCGCCCGGAATGGCCGAGCTGCATGCAGAGCTTCGCTTTCGAGTGCGCGTGGCAGAAGTCGACGATGCGCTTGAACGCATCGCGCTGCGCCTCGTTCCACAGCCCCGTGTCGCCCGGGGAGATGCGGCCCTCGGGCGAGGGGCAGGTCATCTCCACGTAGACGAGGCCCGCCCCGCCGATCGCGCGGCTGCCCAGGTGCACGAGGTGCCACTCCCCGGGCACGCCGTCGACCGCGGAATACTGGTCCATCGGCGAGACCACCACGCGGTTCTCCACCACCATGTCGCGCAGCCGGAACGGCGTGAACATCGGCACCGGGGGGTTGTCCAGGTCGATGTCGAAGCCCTGCTCGCGCACCTGGCGTGCGAACCAGCGGTGCACGTCGCGCACGAAGGCCTCGTCGCGCAGCTCCAGGTTCTCCCAGGTGATCTGCTTGGAGCGCGACATGACGCCGAAGGCGAACTGCGGCGGCGCCATGTCCCAGTAGCGCTTCATGTGCTCGAACCAGGCGAGCGACACGTTGGCGGCGTGCTGGGTCTTCTCCACCTCCTCGCGCCGCGCCGTGTCGTAAAGGGTCAGCGCCTTCTTCACGTCCGGATATTTCTTGAAAGCCTCGAACAGCGCGATCGCATCCTCCATCGCGAGCTTGGTGCCCGAGCCGATGGAGAAGTGCGCGGTCGCCTTGGCGTCGCCGACCAGCACCGCGTTGTCCTTCACCCAGGTCTTGTTGGTGATGTTGGGGAAGTTGCGCCACAGCGACCGGTTGGCGATGAGCGGGTGGCCGTCGAGCTCCTCGGCGAACACGCGCTCGAGCACCGGCAGCATGTCGGTCTCGGAGAGCCGGTCGAAGCCGAAGTTGCGCCAGGTCTCCTCGCCCATCTCGATCACCCAGGTCGAGCGCTCGGGCTCGTACTGGTAGCAGTGCGCGAGCAGCACCCCCTCGGGAGTCTCGCGGAAGAAGTACTTGAACGCATCGAGCGAGCGCGTCGAGCCGAGCCAGGTGAACTTGTTGGGCCGCAGGTCCACGCTCGGCTGGAAGTGCTCGCGGTGCTTCTCGCGGATCTTCGAGTTGATGCCGTCGGCGATGACGACGAGGTCCGAGTCGGGGAACTCGGCCAGGTCGTCCACCTCGCGCTGGAAGCGCATGTGCACCCCGAGCTCGCGCCCGCGGTCCTGCAGGATGTTGAGCAGCGCCACGCGCGAGCAGCCGCAGAAGCCGTTGCCGCCCGAGCGCATCACGCGCCCCTTGAACACCACGTCGACGTCGCCCCAGTAGGCGAAGCGCCGGCGAATGCGCTCGTAGGTGACCGGATCGTAGGCCTTGAACGTATCCAGCGTCTGGTCGGAGAACACCACGC
The DNA here is from genome assembly GCA_035540415.1 of Burkholderiales bacterium. GTDB lineage: Bacteria > Pseudomonadota > Gammaproteobacteria > Burkholderiales > SG8-39 > SCGC-AG-212-J23. Next base: position 3,157 of record DATLGR010000389.1, read on the forward strand.
CGAAGCCGAAGGTGTCGTCCGGGCGGTTGCGCTCGTGGACGGTGATGTCCCACCGTGGCCAGGCCTTCTTGGCGAGGAGCGCGAAGTACAGGCCCCCCGGTCCGCCGCCGATCACGCTGACTTTCATTTCGCCTCCTCCGGGATCACCGCGGTGGCCTCGATCTCGAGGCGCGCCTCGTCTTCCATGAGGCCGCCCACCTGCACCACCGCCATCACGGGGTAGTGCCGCCCCATCAGCTCGCGGTAGGCGGCGCCCACCTCGCGCAGCGAGGCAAGGTATTCCTTCTTGTCGAGGACGTACCAGGTGAGGCGCACGAGGTGCTCGGGCCGCCCGCCCGCCTCCCGGAGGACCTCGAGGATGTTCTGCAGCGTCTGGCGGAACTGCCCGGCGAAGCCGCGCTCCTTCCATTCGCCCTGCCCGGTCCAGCCCACCTGGCCCGCGATGAACACCAGGCGCCCGCCGCTGCAGGCGATGCCGTTCGAGAAGCCCTTGGGACGCGCCCAGGCCGGCGGCTGCAGGATCTGCATCATGCTCG
>DATLGR010000390.1:0-4973 GCA_035540415.1 Burkholderiales bacterium
GTCCAGCGCAGCGCGTCGCGCCCGGCCGGCGCGCCGATGCCGAGCGCCGCGCACACGCGCCGCCAGCGCCAGGCGCAGAGCGCCGTGTGTGCGAGCAGGATCGCGACGGACGCGGCGAGCGCCGCGGGATGGATGCCCTTCAGGCGCTCGAGCAGCGCTCCGGTGTCGACGTTGGCGAGCAGCAGCCAGACGAGCGCGGCCGAGACGGCGAGCTTCGCCAGGGTGAGGGCCAGGGTTCGCATGCGCGGCGACTATAGAGCCGCTGCCCTGCGCGGACCATCGCGCGCGTCGTCGTTGCGTACGGTTCCCATAGCTCTCCAGGGGGGCATGGCCAACGGACGCGGCGTCACATGCGCTTCTTATCGTGCGCCCCATGATCATCGCCGAAAGCGGCGCGCGGGCAAGGGCGGCCGAGGCCGCGGTCAAGGCCGCTCCGGAGGAGTCGTCCGGCCGCGGCGTGCTCGCCGTGTTCGACCTGGACGGCACGCTCACCTACCGCGACACCCTGCTGCCGTTCCTCGTGCATGTGCTCGGTTGGCGGGGATTCCTTGCGGGCGCCTTGCGCGCGCTGCCGGCGCTGGCGCGCCTCGCCGTGGGCCGCGTGCCGCGCGACGCGGCGAAAGCCGAGGTGCTGCGCGCCTTCCTCGGCGCGCGCTACCGCGCCGAGCTGCGCCTGTGCGGCGAGGCGTTCGCGCGCGAGCGCCTGGCGCGGCTGATGCGCCCGCAGGCGCTCGAGCGGCTCGCCTGGCACCAGGCGAGCGGCCACCGCTGCGCCCTCGCCACCGCCTCGCTCGATGTCTACGTCGAGCCCTGGGCGCGCGCGGCGGGGTTCGACGAGGTCTTCGCCACGCGCCTGGAGTACGACCGGGCCGGGCGCTTCACCGGGCGACTGGACGGGGGCAACTGCCGCGGCGCGGAGAAGCTGCGGCGGCTGGAGGCGCACTACGGCGAGCTGACCAGGCTCCCGGCCTTCGGCTACGGCGACAGCCCCGCCGACCGCAGCTTCCTCGAGCGCTGCCGCGACGCCGCCTACAAGCCCTTCACGGTGCGCAGCCGGCCGCGCGATCTCCTGCGGCTCATGCGTCCGCACCAGTGGTCCAAGAACGCCTTCGTCCTGGTCGGGCTCATCTTCGGCCACGCCTGGGCCGAGCCGGCGCTCGTCGCCTCGGCCCTGCTCGCCGCGGTCGCGTTCTGTTTCGCCTCGAGCGCCGTCTACATCGTGAACGACCTCGCGGACCGCAACCGCGATCGCCTGCACCCGCAGAAGCGGCACCGGCCGCTCGCCGCGGGGGTGGTCAACCCGGGCACTGCGGGCGCGCTCGCCGTGCTGCTCGCCGCGGCTGCCGCGGCGCTCGGCGGCGCCGCCGGCGGCGCGGTGGCGCTCCTCATCGCCCTCTACGCGGCGATCAACCTCGCCTACAGCTATGTCCTCAAGCACGTCGTGATCCTCGACGTGTTCGTCATCTCCGCGGGCTTCGTGCTGCGGATCCTCGCCGGCACGCTCGCCATCGGCATCCCGCCTTCGAAATGGCTGCTGGTGTGCAGCCTGATGCTCACGCTCTTCCTCGGCTTCGCCAAGCGCCGCTCCGAGCTCGCTGCCGTCGCGGGTGAGGCCGCCGGCCACCGCAAGTCGCTGCAGGAATACAACCCCGCGCTCCTCGACAAGATGATCAGCATCTGCGCCGCGGCGGCGATCCTGAGCTACAGCCTCTACACCATGAGCCCGGAGGTGGCGGCGCTGCACGGCACGCCCTACCTCATCTACACCATCCCCTTCGTGGTGTACGGCATCTTCCGCTACCTGCACCTGCTGCACGCGCGCCAGGGCGGCGGCGATACCGCGCACGAGCTCGTGCGAGACCCGCACCTGGTCGCCGCGGTGGGCGGCTGGGCGGCGGCGAGCTTCCTCCTCATCGCCGGCGCCGCGTGAGCCGCGCGGCGGCGCTCGGGCGTGGTCTGTCCGGCGCAAGGCTCAAGCGACGCGCGTTCACCGCGCCTGCTTAAGGTGGCCCCCGGAAGGACATTCGCCTCATGACCCCCGCGACCGCTCTGCCCTCGAACCGCTCGTTCGGCTGGACCTTCACCGTGATCTTTCTCGCCGCCGGCGCCTACGGCCTTTGGCAGGGCGGCGCGGTGCTGCGCTGGCTGCTCGCCGCGGCGGCGCTCATGGCGATCGTCACGCTCGCGCGCGAGAGCTGGCTCACGCCGCTCAACCGCGCGTGGATGAAATTCGGCGAGCTGATGGGCCGCGTGGTGAGCCCGCTCGTCCTGGGCGTCCTGTTCTTCGCCCTGTTCACGCCGATCGCGCTCGTGATGCGCGCCTTCGGCCGCGACGCGCTCCATCGCCGCTTCGACCCGGCGGCGCCGACCTACTGGGTGAAGCGCGACCCGCCCGGTCCGCCGGAGGACAGCTTCCGCAACATGTACTAGGGGAACCGCATGGATTTCGTGGTGCAGATGTGGCGCTTTCTCGGCGCGCGGCGCAAGTACTGGCTGCTGCCGATCATCGTCGTGTCGGTGGTGCTCGGCGGGCTGATGGTGCTCGCGCAGGGCTCGGTAGTCGCGCCGTTCATCTACACGCTGTTCTAGCGCATGCGCTGGCTGGGCAACCTGGCGCTGGTGGTGGTGGCGGCCGCCGTGCCGTGCATCGCGATGGAAGCGTGGCTGCGCCTGCAGGCCGCGCCGCCCGACACGCCGGAGCTTTTCGTGCGCCAGGCGAGCGCCGTGGAGTGGCTCGGCCGCCCCAACGCCTCCGGCCTTCATTCCGGCGTGCCGGTCGCCTTCAACGAGCTCGGCGTGCGCGACCGCAGCCGCGCGCCGAAGGCGCCGCCGGGAACCGCGCGCATCCTCGCGCTCGGCGACTCGGTCACCTTCGGCATGGGCGTGCGCTTCGAGCACACCTATCCCGCGCAGACCGAGCAGCTCCTGAACGCGGCGCTGGCGCGCCCGGTGGAAGTGCTCAATTTCGGCATTCCCGGCTACAACACCCTGCACCAGCTCGCCCAGCTGCGCAGCCTCGGGCTCGCGTTCAAGCCCGACGTGGTGCTGGTGGGATTTCTCTACAACGACGTGGAGCTCTCCAGCCGCCAGCAGGAGGCGCTCGCGGCGGCGCCGGCGGCACCGAGCGCTTCGGCCGCGTTCCCGCGCAACGTGCTGAGCGCGATCAACGAGGGCGTGCGCACGCTCAAGCAGAATTCGCTCTTCTTCGCCTGGCTCACGCCGCGCCTGGGCCTCGCGCTGCGGCCCCTCGGGTTCAAGAACCTCGGCCAGGTCGGCGAGTTCCGCGACCAGTATGCGGAGGGCAGCCCCAACTGGCGGCGCATGCGCGAGGCGCTGCTCGAAATGAAGGCGCTCGGGGCGGAGCACGATTTCCAGCTCGCGGTGATGGTCATTCCGGCGATGGCCAGGTTCACCGAGGCGGGCTATCCGCTGCGCGACTACCACCGCGCCGTCACCGCATTCTGCCGCGAGCACGGCATCCCCGTGCTCGACCTGCTGCCGGCGTTCTGGGGGCGCGACGGGTCGAGCTTCTGGATCTCGCCCACCGATGGGCACCCCGACGCCGAGGCGCACCGCATCATGGCCGAGGCGCTCGCGCCGTTCCTCGAGCCGCTGGTGCGCAAGCCCATCGCCCATTGAGCCCCGCATGAAGATTCTCGGAATTTCGGCCTATTACCACGACAGCGCGGCGGCGCTGCTCATCGAAGGCCGGGTGGTGGCCGCGGCGCAGGAGGAGCGCTTCACGCGCAAGAAGCACGACGCGGGCTTTCCGCACCAGGCCATCGGCGCCTGCCTCGCGCTCGCGGGCCTCGCGCCGCGGGAGCTCGACCATGTCGCCTTCTACGACAAGCCCTTCCTGAAGTTCGAGCGGCTGCTCGAGACCTACCTCGCGTTCGCGCCGCGCGGCTTCGCCTCGTTCCGCCATGCGCTGCCGGTGTGGGTGAAGGACAAGCTCTTCCAGCGCAGCGCGATCCTGAAGGAGCTGAAACGGCTCGATCCCCAGACCGACTGGGGCGCGAAGCTGCTGTTCTCGGAGCACCACCTGAGCCACGCGGCGAGCGCCTTCTATCCGTCGCCCTTCGCGCGCGCGGCGGTGCTCACCATGGACGGCGTGGGGGAGTGGACCACCACCTCGGTCGCGCTGGGCGAGGGCCGGGGGCTGCGCGTGGTGCGCGAGATGCATTTCCCGCATTCGCTCGGGCTGCTGTACTCGGCGTTCACCTACTACACCGGGTTCAAGGTCAACTCCGGCGAGTACAAGGTGATGGGCCTCGCGCCCTACGGCGAGCCGAAGTACGCCGGCAGGATCCTCGAGCACCTCATCGACGTGAAGCCCGACGGCAGCTTCCGGCTGAACATGGAGTACTTCGACTACTGCACCGGCCTCACCATGACCAACCGGCGCTTCGACGAGCTCTTCGGCGGCCCGCCGCGCCGGCCCGAGGACCGGCTGACGCAGCGCGAGATGGACCTCGCGGCCTCCATCCAGGCGGTGACCGAGGAGGTGGTGCTGAAGCTCGCCGAGGGCATCCGGCGCGAGACCGGCGAGACGAACCTGTGCCTCGCCGGCGGCGTCGCGCTCAACTGCGTGGCGAACGGCAAGCTCCTGCGCCGCAGGCTCTACGAGCGGCTGTGGCTGCAGCCGGCCGCCGGCGACGCGGGCGGCGCGCTCGGCGCGGCCTACGTGGCGCACCACCTGCACAAGGGCGTCGAGCGCGAGCCCGCCGCCGGCCTGGACGCCATGCAGGGCAGCTATCTCGGCCCGGCCTATGCCGACGCCGACGTGCAGCTGCGGCTGAACCGCGCCGGCGCGGTGTTCGAGGTGCTGGACGACGAGGCGCTGCTGGAGGCGTGCGCGGCCGACCTTGCCGAGGGCCGCGCGCTCGGCTGGTTCCAGGGCCGCATGGAGTTCGGCCCGCGGGCGCTCGGCGCGCGCTCCATCCTCGGCGACGCGCGCTCGCCGAGCATGCAGA
>DATLGR010000391.1:0-3143 GCA_035540415.1 Burkholderiales bacterium
GCCACACCCCGGTGTCCGGGTCCACGGGGCATTGCGCCACCTTGCCGTTCAAAGGCTCGCGAATGATGCCGCTCGCGAACGAGGACGCGGCGGCGTTGGGCTGGCCCGGCCGCACCACCACGGTGGGCAGCCGAAGCGCCCGGCCGTCGAGGTAGCCCTTGCGCGAGAAGTCGCAGACGAGGTATTCGCCGATCACCTTCTGCGTCCCGTAGGAGCTCTGCGGCCGCGGCGTGGTGGCGTCGTCCAGCACCTCGGGGAGCTCGCCCCCGAAGGCGGCCACCGAGCTCGTGAACACGAGCCGCGGCGGCGCCGCGCAGCCGCGCAGCCGCTCGAGCAGGCGCCGCGTGCCGTCGAGGTTCACGCGCATGCCGAGGTCGAAGTCGGCCTCCGCCGCGCCGCTCACCACGGCCGCAAGATGGAACACCACCGCCGTGTCGGGTGTCACCGCGCGCGCGAGCGCCTCGGGATCGGACACGTCGCCCTGCACGCGCTCGAAACTCTCGAGCCCCGGACCGAAGGCGGCGTCGAGCAGCGTGATGCGTGACAACGCGCGCCCGAGCAGCTCGCCCCGGGCTTGCAGGGTGCGCGCGAGCCGGGCCCCCAGAAAGCCGCCGCCGCCGGTAATGAGCACTTTCATGCCGCCACCCTCGCGAAGAACGATTCCACGTCCGACAGGCTGCGCGTGAGCTTCATCGGCGGCAGGCTCGCCAGGATGCGCCGGCCGTAGGGCCGGGAGACGAGCCGCGGATCGCACAGCATGAGCACCCCGCGGTCGCCCTCGCCGCGGATCAGCCGTCCGGCGCCCTGCTTGAGCTGCAGCACCGCCTGCGGGAGCTGCAGGTCGTTGAACGGATTGCGGCCCTGCGCGCGCATCGCCTCGATGCGCGCGGCGAGCACCGGGTCGTCGGGCGGCGCGAACGGCAGCTTGTCGATGACCACCAGCGAAAGGGCCTCGCCGCGCACGTCGACCCCTTCCCAGAACGACTGGCTGCCGAGCAGCACGGCGTTGCCGAGCGCTCGAAAGCGCGCCAGCAGCTGGCTGCGCGAGCCGGTGCCCTGCACGAGCAGTGGGTAGGGCAGGCGCCCCTCGAGCAGCTCGTGTGCCTTGCGAAGCGCGCGCAGCGTGGTGAACAGGAGGAAGGCGCGGCCTTCGCTGGCGCGCAGCACCGGCAGCACCGCGTCGATGACGGCTTCGGTGAAGCCGGCTTCGCCGGGATCGGGCAGCGCCTTGGGCACATACAAGAGCGCCTGCCGCGAGAAGTCGAACGGGCTCGCCCAGCGGCGCGCGTGTGCATGCGCGATGCCCAGCTCGCGGGTGAAATGGGTGAAGTCCTCGCCCACCGCGAGGGTGGCGGAGGTGAACACCCAGGCGCGCGGGTGATCGGCCATCTGCCGCTGGAAGAGCTCGGCGGGCGACAGCGGGGTGATGTGCAGCTGCACCGCCTGGTTGAACACTTCCACCCAGCGCACCTCGCTGGCGGCGTCGGCCTCGCGCAGCCGCACGAGGCCGCGGTGCGCGGCGCTGGCGCGCCGCGAGCAGGCATCGAGGCCTTCCGAGCGCCCGGCCTGCGCGGCGAGCGCCTCCTCGAGCGCGCGCAGCGCGCCGTCGAGGGTCCCGAGCGCCTCGGAGAACGCCGGCAGCCGCAGCGCCTGGCTCCAGGCGAGCCGCGCGGCCGGCTCGCCGACGGCGAGACGCAGGTCTCGCGCTGCCTTGTCGAGCCGCGCGGCGAGGCGCTCGAGCTCCGGCGACGCGCCGCCCGCGGCGCGCAGCTCCAGGCGCGCATCGCGAGCGAGCTCCACGAGCTGCGCGCTGGACAGCGTCTGGCCGAAGAAGAGGCGCGCGGTCTCGGGCAGCTGGTGCGCTTCGTCGAAGATCACCGTGTTGCATGCCGGCAGGAGCTCCGAGATGCCCTCCTCGCGCAGCACGAGGTCGGCAAAGAAAAGATGGTGGTTGACAACCACCACGTCCGCCGCGAGCGCATTGCGCCGCGCTCGCATCACGAAGCAATCCTTGTAGTCGGGGCAGGACTGGCCGAGGCAGTTGTCGCGCGTCGAGGTGGCGTGCGCCCAGGCGGGCGCGTCCTCGGGCACGTCGGCCAGCTCGGCGCGGTCGCCGCTCGCGCTGAGCGCGGCGAAGCGCTCGATGCGGCGCAGTTGCGCGGCCTCGTCGCGGCTGGCGAAGCGCCCCTCGCCCGCGGCGCGCCGCAGCCGGTACAGGCAAACGTAGTTGGCACGCCCCTTGAGCAGCGCCGCACTCGCCCCCGAGGCCAGCGCACGGCGCACCGCGGGCAGGTCGCGCTCGAAAAGCTGGTCCTGAAGCGTCTTGGTGCCCGTGGAGACGATGACCTTGCCGCCGGCGAGCAACGCCGGGACGAGGTAGGCGAACGTCTTGCCGGTGCCGGTGCCCGCCTCGGCCACCAGCAGGCCGGTCGTTCGGATCGCCTCCTCGATCGCCTCGGCCATCTGCACCTGCTCGGCGCGCCGCTGGAAACCGGGGATCGCTTCGGCGAGCGGGCCATCCACGGAGAACGCGCGCTGGAGAAGGGTCATTGCCATTGTTGAACGCACGGCGCGCGCGACGGTGCACACCCCTCTTGATGAGAAAAACTCTCATTGACAATGCAAATGAGAGGCATTATCGTCAAGCCCACCTCACTTTCCATGCTCGAGGACGCTCCCATGCTTGCCGTGCTCCGCCCGGTTGCCCTGACCCTCGTCGCGGCGCTCGCCGCAGGCGGCGTCTGGGCACAGGACAAGGTCGTCAATGTCTATTCGTCGCGCCATTATCAGACCGACGAGGCGCTCTACGCGGAATTCACCAAGCTTTCGGGCATCAAGGTGAACCGTATCGAGGCCACCGAGGACGCGCTGGTGGAGCGCATTCGCAACGAGGGAGCACGCAGCCCCGCCGATGTGCTGATCACGGTCGACGCCGGCCGCCTGTGGCGCGCCGAGCAGTCCGGGCTGTTCCAGCCGGTCAAGTCCAAGATGCTGGATGCACGCATCCCTACGAACCTGCGCGAGCCCGAGGGCCATTGGTTCGGATTCTCGCAGCGCGCGCGCGTGATCGCCTACAACAGGGACCGGGTGAAGCCGGGCGAGCTCGACACCTACGAAGCGCTTGCGGACCCCAAGTGGAAGGG
>DATLGR010000392.1:0-4930 GCA_035540415.1 Burkholderiales bacterium
GACGGCATAGGTGCGGCAAAGGCGCCCGGCGGTGCGGGCGGCGGCGGGGTTGTCGCGCGCGAGGCGAGCGCGGGCGGCCTTGTCGAAAAAGAGGAGCTCGCAGCCGTCGCCGGCGGGCGCCGAGCGCCCGTAGCTGATGAGGAGATCGACGGCCGCCGCGGGGATGCCGCGCTGCTGCATGCGGGTGCGCGCGTGCCCGGTCAATAGCGTGGCGGCGTGCCAGGTCATTTCTCGAGCACCCACAGCACGAAGAGCAGCACGAGCGGCGCGATGGCGACGAGGAAGTCGGGCGGGATCGGCATGCTCAGCGCCCCGCGCGACCGAAGGTGAGAACGAGGTTCATGTGGTCATCCGCCCCTTGCGTGTCTGGACGGGAGCAGTCTGCGGGGGGTAGTGGCTCAGGGCGTGAGCTTCGGAGAAATGAGGGTACGTCCCCCTTTTTGGGGGCAAGCCGATTCCGCTATGTGAGTTTGTGCGTTGCGGAAGATATGTAATGTGTAGTGTGTGCCCATGGGTACCGAAGCTTCCCTGGACGATCTGCCGCCGCTCGCGCCCGCCACCCGGGTGGCCGACGCGGTGTACATGGCGCTGCGCGAGGCGATCGTGGACTACCGGCTCAAGGCCGGCACGCCCCTCAACGTGCCCGCGCTCGCGCGGCGCTTCAACGTGTCGCGCAGCCCGGTGCGCGAGGCGGTGCAGCAGCTGCGCAGCGAGGGCCTGGCCGAGGAGCAGCCCTGGAAGGGCTCGGTGGTGGTGTCCATCGGCCGCGAGGACGCGATGGACGTGCACGACATGCGCGGCGCGCTGGAAGCGCTGGCGGCGCGGCGCGCGGCGGCCAACGCGGCCGCGGCCGAGCTCGCCGCCATGGCCGAGGTGCTCGAGCGCCAGGCGGCGGCGGTCGCCGCGCACGACGCGAAGGGCTACGCCGAGACCAACAAGGAATTCCATCGCCTGCTCATGCGCGCCTCGGCGGCGCCGCGGCTCATCCGCACGCTGTCCCATTTCTACGATCTCGCGCAGGTGGCGATCCGCCAGGCGGCGGCGAGCGCGCCGGGACACATCGAGCAGGGCCTTGCCGAGCACCGCGCGCTGCTGGAGGCGATCCGGCGGCGCGAGCAGGACGAGGCCGAGGCGCTGATGCGCGCGCACTTCGCGCGCACGCGCCCGGTCATGGCATCCCAGGACCACGAGAGGAGGATTGAATGAGAACCAGAACCCTGTGCGCCGCGCTCGCCGCGGCGGCGATCGGCGCGCTCGCCGCCGCCCCGGCGGCGGCCTACCCGGACAAGCCGGTGATCTTCGTCGTGCCCTACGGCCCCGGCGGGCCCTCGGACCTCGGCGCGCGCGTGATGCAACCCGCGTTCAAGAAGGCCACCGGGCGCGACCTCGTCATCCAGAACAAGCCCGGCGCCGGCGGCGCCACGGCGTGGGCCCAGCTCAACGCGCTGCCCGGCGACGGCCACACCACCATGCTCACGGCGATGCCGCACATCATCCTGCAGCCGGTGGTGAACCAGCCCGCGGGCTACGAGACCGAGGACATCACCATCGTGCTCGTCTACGGCTACCTGCCCGAGGTGCTGGCGGTGCCCAAGGCGAGCAAGTTCCAGAACGTGAAGGATCTCGTCGCCGCGGCCAAGGCGAGCCCCGGGCGCATCACCATCGCCGGCACCGGCGTGGGCGGCGCCAACCACGCCGCGCAGGCGATGTTCGACCGCGCCGCCGGCACCCGCACCGCCTACGTGCCCTTCAAGGACACCGCCTCGGGCAACGCCGCGCTCATGGGCGCGCAGGTGGATTCGGCGTGGACCTGGCTCTCGCAGGGCATCACGCTGAAGGACAACATCCGCATGCTGGCGGTGGCCTCGGAGGAGCGCGTCGCGCTCGCCCCCGAGCTGCCGACGCTGAAGGAGCTCGGCTTCAACGTCACGAGCGGCGCGTGGTGGGCGGTGGCGGTGCCCCGCTCCACGCCCGAGGCGCTGCGCCGCCAGGTGTCGCAGACCTTCGCCAAGGCGGTCGCCGACCAGGAGTACCGGGCGAAGATGTCCGAGTTCGGCTACGTGACGATGGCGCTCACCTATCCCGAGGTGGGCGGCTTCGTGAAGAAGAAGATCGACGAGTTCCGCCCGGTCGCGCAGGAGATCCGCGCGAAGAAGTAGGCGGTGGAGCTCCTCGGGTACGCCGCCGCGGCGGCCACGCCGTACAACCTGCTGCTCGCGCTGGTGGGCGTGGTGGCGGGCGTGGTGCTGGGCGCGCTGCCCGGCATCTCGTCCACCTTCGCGGTGGCGGTGCTGCTGCCCACCACCTTCACCATGGAGCCGGTGTCCGCGCTCATCTTCCTCGGCGCGGTGTACACCGGCTCGACCTACGGCGGCGCCTACAGCGCGATCCTGGTCAACACGCCCGGCACGCCGCAGAACATCGCCACCACCTTCGACGGCTACCCCATGGCGCGGCGCGGCGACGGCAGCCTCGCGATCACGCTCGCGTGCCTCGCCTCGGTGGTGGGCGGCCTGGTGGGCGCGATCGCCCTCTTCGCCGTGGCGCCGCCGCTCGCGCGCGTCGCGCTCGCCTTCGGCCCGGTGGAGTATTTCTGGCTCGCGGTGCTCGGGCTCACCATGATCGCCTCGCTCTCCGAGGGCAACCTCGTGAAGGGCGCGATCGCGGGCTGCCTCGGGCTCGCGCTCTCGCTCGTGGGCGTCTCGGTGGTGAGCGGCGACACGCGCTTCGTGTTCGACACGCCGGCGCTGGTGGGCGGCATCAACCTGGTGCCCGCGGTGATCGGGCTGCTGTGCCTGCCGGTGCTGATCGACATGGTGGCGGCGCCGCAGGCGCACCTGCGCCACGAGGGCAAGGTGCAGGGCTACCGCCTCGCCGAGGCGGCGGCGCTGTGCCGGGGCGCCTGGGGCACGCTCACGCGCGGCTCGCTCATCGGCACCGGCATCGGCATCCTGCCCGCGGCGGGCGGCTCGATCGCGAGCCTGGTGGCCTACTCCGAGACGCGGCGCGCCTCGCGCCACCCGCAGACCTTCGGCACCGGCGAGCCGCGCGGCCTGATGGCGAGCGAGAGCGCCAACAACGCCACCGTCGGCGGCGGGCTCATCCCCACCTTCGTGCTCGGCATCCCCGGCACGCCGGCCGACGCGGTGATCCTCGGCGCGCTCCTCATCCACGGCGTGCGCACCGGCCCGGCGCTGTTCACCGAGCGCGCCGCGCTCATCTACACCTTCATCTTCGGCCTGTTCATCGCCACGCTGCTCATGCTGCCGGTGGGCCTGCTCATGGGGCGCTACGCCTACGGCGCCATCGTCAGCATCCCCAAGACCTTCCTCGTGCCGCTGGTGGCCTTCTTCACCATCATCGGCAGCTACGCCATCCACAACGACGTGAACGACGTGGTGGCGATGCTGGCGCTGGGCGTGTTCGCGTGGCTCGTCGGGCGCCTCGGCATCCCGGCCGCGCCCATGGTGCTCGGCCTGCTCCTCGGCCCCATCGCCGAGCAGGGCTACGGCCAGGCGGTGATCATCGGCACCGCCACCGGCAGCGTGTGGGCGCAGTTCTTCGGCCGCCCGATCGCGCTCGCCATCATCGCCCTCATCGTGATCACGCTGCTCGCGCCGCCGCTCGTGCGCCGCTACCTGCAGCGCGGCACGCCATGAGCTGGCCCGCGGTCGTCGACCTCTCGCTCGGCGCGGCGAGCGCGGCGCTCGGCCTGGGCCTCGTCGTGGCGAGCGGCGCGTACTCCGAGCTCGGCGCCGCCTTCCCGCGCGCGGTCGGCATCGCGCTCGTCGCGCTCGGCGCCGTGCTCGCCGTCTCCGGGTTCGTCCGCCGCCGGCCGGCGCTCGCCGCGCTCGAGGGCTCGAGCGCGCGCCGCGTGCTCTTCGTGGCCGCGATGGCGCTGTGGGGGCTCTCGCTGCCCTGGCTCGGCTTCCTCGTCTCGAGCGCGATCGGCATGGCGGCGCTCACGCTGGTGTCCAACTTCTCGCGCTGGGACGCGCGCCGCGTGGCGCTGCACCTCGCGGGCCACGCGGCGCTGCTCGCCGCCTTCTACGTGCTGCTCGCCTACGGGCTGCAGGTGCCGCTGCCCGAGGGGCGGCTCTTCTGAGCGAATCAACGGAGACACGCATGGAATTCAAGGGCAAGACCGTCCTCATCACCGGGCCCGCCAAGGGCATGGGCAGCGCCATCACGCTCGCCTTCGCGCGCGAGGGCGCCGCGCTCGCGCTCGCCGGGCGCGACACGGGGGCGATCGAGCCGGTGGCGCAGGCGGCGCGCGCGACGGGCGCGAAAGCGCTGGTGTGCCGCACCGACCTCACCCGCCCGGCCGAGGTGCGCGCGCTCGTGGACACCACGCTCGCCGAGCTCGGCGGGCGCATCGACGTGCTGGTGCAGGTGGCGGGCGTCTCGGGGCCCTTCAACAAGACCCTGTGGGAGCACACCGACGAGGACTACGACGAGGTCATGGATGTCAACGTGCGCGGCCTGTGGCTCGCCATGAAGTTCGTGCTGCCGGTGATGGTGAAGCAGCGCGCGGGCAGCGTGGTCAACATCGGCGGCACCTACGGCATCACGGGCAAGGACTACCGCTCGATCTACTCGAGCTCCAAGTGGGCGCTGCGCGGCCTCACCAAGAGCGCGGCGCTGGAGGCGGGGCCCCACGGCGTCGCGGTGAACCTGGTGTGCCCGGGGAGCGTCGAGGGCCCGCGCCTGGAGAACGTGATGAACGCCACCGCGCAGCGCCTGGGCCGCAGCTACGACGAGGTGCGCGGGATCTACGAGGGCAACTGCGCCCTGCGGCGCATCGCCACCGACGAGGACATCGCGCAGGCGACGCTGTTCATGGCGAGCCCGCGCGCGCGCAACATCACCGGCCAGGAGCTCATCGTCGATGCGGGCTCGGTGCTCATGCCCTATCCTCCGTCCGTCCCGC
>DATLGR010000393.1:0-2277 GCA_035540415.1 Burkholderiales bacterium
ACCTTGGTGGGCGTGTAGCCGAAGCGCAGGGTGTAGTACAGGTTGAAGTCCTGCAGCTCGTAGGGCCCCACGACGCTCTCGCTGCTCTGCCGGCCCGGGACCAGCTCGGGACTGATCTCGGTGTCGAGCACGCGCCGCAGCGCGCGCCGGACGTCCGGACCGAACTCCCCGGACTCCGCGACCCAGCCGATGAGGAACTGGATCAGCGTCTTCGGCACGCTCGCGTTGACGTTGTAGTGCGACATGTGGTCGCCGACGCCGTAGGTGGCCCAGCCGAGCGCCAGCTCGGAAAGATCCCCCGTGCCCACCACCAGGCCGCCATGCCGATTGGCCAGGCGGAAGAGGTGGCTGGTGCGCTCGCCGGCCTGGACGTTCTCGAAGGCGATGTCGTACACCTTCCTGCCCTTGGCGTAGGGATGCCCGATGTCCTTCAGCATCTGCAGGCACGAGGGCCGGATGTCGATCTCCTCGGCGGTGCAGCCGATCGCGCGCATGAGCTGCCACGCCTGGCTCCGGGTGCGCGTGGAGGTGGCGAAGCCCGGCATGGTGTAGGCGAGGATGCGCTTGCGCGGCAAGCCGAGCCGGTCGACCGTGCGCGCGCAGACGAGCAGCGCCTGGGTGGAGTCGAGGCCCCCCGAGACGCCGATCACCAGGTGCTTGCTGCCCGTGGCGCGCATGCGCGTCTGCAGCCCGTTCACCTGGATGCGATAGACCTCCTCGCAGCGCGCATCGCGCGTCGCCGGGTCGCCCGGCACATAGGGCAGGCGCTCGATGCGCCGCTGCAGGGGCAGGCGGCCCTGCGGCAGCGGAAGCGAGAACTCGATGGTGCGAAAACGGCGCACGTCGTCGCGGTGGCGCAGGGCCGCGGCGCCGAACGTGTTCTGCCGCATGCGGTCGGCCGCGAGGCGCCCGAGGTCGACGTCGGCGAGGGCGAGCTGCGGGGCGTCGGCGAAGCGGCGGGATTCGGCCACCAGCGTGCCGTTCTCGTAGATGACCGCGTGGCCGTCCCAGGCGAGGTCGGTGGTCGACTCGCCCAGCCCGGCGGCGCTGTACAGGTAGGCGGCGAGGCAGCGCGCGGACTGGTTCGACACCAGCTGGTGCCGGTAGCCTTCCTTGCCCACCACGATGTTGGAGGCCGAGAGGTTGGCGATCACGGTGGCGCCGGCGAGCGCCGCGAACGACGAGGGCGGCGCGGGCACCCACAGGTCCTCGCAGATCTCCACGTGCAGGACGAGCGCTGGCAGCTCGGCGACGCGGAACAGCAGCCCGGTGCCGAACGCGGTGCTCTGCCCGGCTAGCCGGATCTCGGTGCACGCGGTGGCGTCGCCGGCGGTGAACTGGCGGCCCTCGTAGAACTCGCGGTAGTTCGGCAGGTAGGTTTTCGGCACCACGCCGACCAGGCGGCCCCGGCACACCAGCGCGGCGCAGTTGTAGAGCAGCCCGTCGACGGCCACCGGCAGGCCGACCAGCGCCGCGAGCGGCAGCTCGCGCGTTCGCGCGAGGAGCTGCGCGAGGGCGTCCTCGGCGGCCTCGAGCAGCGTTTTCTGGTGGAAGAGATCCTCGCTCGTGTACGCGGTCAGGCCGAGCTCGGGGAACACCGCGAGCAGCGCCTTCTCGCGCGCGGCCTGGCGCATGAGCGCCAGCGTGCCTTCGAGGTTGTGGCGCGGATCGGCGATGCGCACGACCGGGGTGGCCACCGCCAGGCGCGCGAAGCCGTGCCGGTACAGGTTGAAGAACTCCCTCACGCCGGCATTCTAGCGGACCCTGGACTATGGTATCCTGGGCCATATATGATGCTGCGCGAGCGCGTGGTGCTCGGCGAGGCGCTCCTCGAGATCGATCTCGGCGCCGACCTTCGCTACCGGCTGCGCTGCGGCGAGGTCGAGTACACGCCGGGCGCGCGGCGCGTGCGCGGGCGGCGCCTGCCCTACGTCTTCCGCTCGGTGGAGCAGCTGCGCTACGACTTCGAGCAGGACGTGCGCGCCACCGGAGGCCGCCTTGGCGAAGCGCCTTGAGCTGCGCGTCGGGCCCGCCGCCGATGCGCTCGACCGCTTCGAGGCGGCGTGGAACCGCCTCGCCGAGGGGCGGCCGGCGCGCGCGCTGCAGGTCCTCACCTTCGAGAACCTGCCGCTCCTGCTGAAGCGCCTGTCGCCCGCGCGCTGGGCGCTGCTCGCCGCGCTGCGGCAGGCGGGGCCCCTGTCCATCTACGAGCTCGCGCGGCGGCTCGGCCGCGACTACAAGAACGTCCACACCGACGTCGCGCAGCTGACGGCGCTG
>DATLGR010000394.1:0-3377 GCA_035540415.1 Burkholderiales bacterium
GGCCGATGCCGGTGCCAAGGCCCCACAGGCCGTTCAGCAGCGGGCCGATAAGCGACAGGCGCAGCGGCAGCCCCTTGAGCGGCGCAACGAGGAACCAGGCGACCAGCGTCGGCAGCACCGCGCCGAAGATGGCGGCGGCGAGGAGCAGCCGCGCGCCGCGCAGCCGACCGAAGCTCGCCGCGAGCACCGCACCCCAGAGGCCGCCCCAGAACGAAATTGAGAGCACCTGCGGTACGCCCCAGGGCGCGGTCGGCTGCCAGGAATAAGGCGCCCGCGGTGTGTAGCCGAGCGCATGCAGGAGCGCGGCGGCGCCCTGGTGGAACAGCAGCACCGAGAGCGCGCCGCACACCACGCCGACGAGTACCCAGCGCGCGAGCGGAGTCATGAAGGCTCGGGGCACTATAGCAATCCGGCGGCGGTTTGACCGGCCGGAATCCGGTGCGCAAAATCCGGTCGAACCCTCGTGAGCCCCGAACTGCCGCCGCTCCTCGATCGCAGGGCCCGGGCGGCGCTGCCGCTGCGCCGGCAGCTGCGCCTGTACCTGGACCCTTTTTCGCTGTTCCTCGATGCTTCCCGGGGCACTCCTTTGGTGCGCAGCCGCGCCCTGACCTACAACCGCGCCATGCGCTGGATGCTCGTGACGTACCTGCGCCGCTGGCTCCTCATCGCCGGGGCGCTGTTCCTCGCGGTGGCGCCGGCCGAGTCGCTCGCCGGCCAGGGTCCGCTGTCCAGCGTGCCGGCGGCGGCGTTCGCGGTCGGTTTTTGCGTCGCCGCAACGGTATCGCTGTGCATCGTTGCGGCTTATCTCTTGCTTGGAAGCGGCTCGAGAGGTTAGGAAACCACCGCCCAAGGAGACGACATGCGAGTGAGCGAAGCGATGACGCGCGACGTGCGCGTATGCACCCCCGGCCAGAGTATCCGGGACGTGGCGAAGATGATGGCCGACATCGACGCGGGCGCCGTGCCGGTCGGCGAGAACGACCGCCTGATCGGCATGATTACCGACCGCGACATCGCCATCCGCGCGGTGGCGGCCGGCAAGGGCCCCGACACGCCCGTGCGCGAGGTGATGAGCGCGGACGTCAAGTACTGCTACGACGACGAGGACCTCGACCACGTCGCCGAGAACATGGCCGACATCAAGGTGCGCCGCCTGCCGGTGGTCAACCGCGAAAAGCGCCTCGTGGGCATCGTCGCCCTGGGCGATATCGCGCGACAGGAAGAAGGCGCCGCCGGCAAGTCGGTGAAAGGCGTGTCCCAGCCCGGAGGGCCCCATCGCCAGAAGTAAGCTGAAGGCTGCCGCCGTCATCGCGGCCCTCGCGATCGCCGCGGGCTGCGCCACGCTCGAGCAGGATCTCGAGAAGGCGCAGGCCTCGTGGCACGGCGCGACCTACGACGAAGTCGTGGCGCGCTGGGGCGCGCCTCATCGCAGCACCACGCTCGCCGACGGCAGCCCCGTGCACACCTGGGTATCGCAGGAGGCGCCGATGCGCGCGCCGGGGCCGCAGGTCGGCGTGGGCGTGGGCGTGGGCAGCGGCGGGCGCACCGGCGTGGGGCTCGGCGTGGGCTTTCCGTTCGGCGGCACGGTCGGCCCGGCCGCCGCCTGCGAGCGCACGCTCACGTTCCGCGACAACCTCGTGGTCGACCAGTCGTGGGTCGGCGATTCCGCGTATTGCCGCCATTTCACCCGCGGCTGAACGCGCCCGGCGCAGCTTGAACTAGGCGCTCTTCGCGTAGGCGAGCGGCACGGCGGCCTCGGGCGCGTGCACCTGGAACGTGAAGCTTTCCTGCACGAAGAGGCGCACCTTCGTCGCCGAATGCTCCAGGTACCCGATGGCGAAGTCTTCGCCTACCGTGAGCTCGAAGTCGCCGCCGCGCTGGCTCAGCACCGCGGCGCCGTCGATCGCCGGCGCCCACACGATGGGGCCGTCGAGCAGCCGGCGCACGTGCTCGATCACCGGGTAGCCGCCCTTGGTGGTCTTGGTGAGGCCGGTGTAGCAGCGCGGCCCGAGCGCGATCGCGTAGGGGCCGCCCACGCCGTGCGTGCGCAGCCGGTTGAGCGCATCGGCCACCACGTCCGGATACTGCTCGTAGTTGTCCGAGAGCGTGAGCCGCGCGCCCGCGGCGGCTTCCATCAGGCCGTGGATGCGCGCGGCGCCGTAGCCGTGGAACACGGCGCGGTCTTCGCCGAGCGCCGCCGCGGCCGCGGCGCGGCGCACGGGCTCGAGATCCGGGTCCTTCGCGCCGCGCGCGGCGGCTTCGATCTCCGAGCGCTCGAGCTCGAAGGGCACCCGCAGCTCGACCAGCGGCTGCACCTGGCGCAGCCTCGCCTCGGCGCCCTGCGCCGGCGCGTTTCCCACCGGCTCGACGCGCCCCAGCGGGATGCTCGAGGCCTCCCAGCCGAGCGGACCGTTGAAGTCGACGAGCTTGCGCGCCGCGAGCATGAGCTTCAGGGTGCGGCGCGCCTCGTCCTCGATCGCGGCCCACGCGCCCGGCGCGAGCGGCGCGAGCTCCCGCAGGAGGTGGTTCATCGCCGCGCCTCGCGCAGGCTGCCGATGCCGAGCGAGCCGTCGCCGGCGCCGCCGCCACCGCCTTGCGCCCCGGCGTGCTCGAGCTCTTCCTCGCGCTCGAGGATGCCCTTGCCGGTGAAGAGGTAGTCGCGCAGCTGCTCATCGAGCTTCGCGTCGTGGCGGCGCAGCCACTCGAGCATCATCACCGCGTGCTCCTTCTCCTCGTCGCGGTTGTGCTCGAGGATCGCGCGCAGCTCGGCATCCTTGGCCGCATCGATGCGCTGGTCGTACCAGTCGACCGCCTCGAGCTCCTCCATGAGCGAGACGATCGCGCGGTGCCGGTCCATCGTCTCGGGCTTCAGTAGCTCGATCGGCTCATGGAACGTGGTGCTCGCTCCGGCCATGTGGGCGCTCCTCGGAAATGCGCTCGTCTAGCAATCCTCGTGCCGCGTCAGGCGGCGACGGCGGCGGTCCCAGAGCACGTAGGCGGCGAAGCCGAGCAGCGTGAGCGCCGAGCCCCAGAGCAGGCCGCCTTCGAGGCGATCGATGTCCGCGCCGAGCCAGGCGATGAGCACCGTGAGCGGCAGCGTGCCGAGCGCGGTGGCGAGGATGAAGCGGACGAATCCGAGTCGCACGGCGCCGGCGGTGAAGCTCACCGCATCGGTGGAGATGGCGGGCGACAGGCGCGCCGCCACGACTGCCCCGGCGCCGTAGTCGTCGACGAAGCGATTGAGCGCGGCGCGCGCGGCGTGGCCCAGCAGGCGCTCGAGGAGCCAGGGGCCGAGCGCGCGCCGATCGCGTAGGCGAGGCAGGCGCTGAGCAGCAGGGCGGCGTAGATGAGCGCGCCGCCGCGCAAGGGGCCGAAGG
>DATLGR010000395.1:0-2291 GCA_035540415.1 Burkholderiales bacterium
ACGTAGACGCCGTGCTGGAAGGGGCGGGCGTGCATGCCCTGCTGCTGCCACTCGCAGTTGCGCGCGTCCTGCCGGTTGGTGATGTCCCAGAGCGCCACGTAGTGCTCCAGGTCGGCGGCGGCGAGGGGCAGGTGGCGCGGCTCGAACAGCCAGTCGTAGACGATGCGCACGCTCTCCGGCCCGGTGGGGAACATGAGGTGGGCGTTCACGTAGTCGGGCTGGATGTTGAGGAACAGGTTCGGCAGCACCATGTCGGCGACATAGAGCGTCCTGCGCTCCTCCTCGTTCAGGCGCGCGAACGGCGGCAGCCGCGCGCTGCCGTCCATGGTCAGCGTGGCGGCCTCGGCCTTGTACTGCGGCCGCGATTCGGCCCGGCCGCGCAGCCCCCAGGCGCCGCCTTCCTGGTAGGCGGTGACGACGCGGCAGAGCTCCGGGTGCACGGGCGGGCAATGGAAGCACTCGGAGAAGTTCTCGGCGAGCAGCTTCCAGTTGGCGCGCACGTCGGCGACGATGCGCTTGCCGATGCGCAGCTCGCGCAGCCCGTAGCGCTCGTAGCGCCGCTCGCGGTCGCCGATGGTGGCGGCCAGGGGCGCGGGATCGGCGGCAAGGTTCAGGAACACGAACCCGCCCCAGGTTTCCGCGGCGACGCGATGCAGAGGGAAGTCCTCGGTGCGGAAGTCGGCGGTCTCCATGCGCCGCGGCGTCGCCACCAGGCGGCCCTCGAGGTCGTAGGTCCAGGCGTGGTAGGGGCAAACGATGCGCCGGCGCGGGAAGCTGCCTTGGTCCTCGGTGCACAGCACCGACCCGCGGTGGCGGCAGGTGTTGTGGAAGGCGCGCACGCCCGCGTCGTCGGCGCGCGCAAGCAGCAGCGACTGCGTACCGAGTTGCACCACGCGCCAGTCGCCGGGGGCGGCGAGCTCCTCTTCCCGGGCCACAGCCACCCAGCGGCCGTACCAGAAGGCCTCCAGCTCGCGGCGGTAGTGGTCGGGGTCGCGGTACCAGGCGGCCGGGAGGGCGGGCTCGACCTGCGTGAGCGCCTGCCGGGTGCGGTTCATTTGCTCGTGTTCCATGGATTCCGTTATAGTGCGATCCGTGCATCAGGCCAAGATTTCCGCCGCGAGTTCCTCTTCGGGGTTCCTTCTCCCCGGCGGCCTCCTTCCGCTGGCGCTTCCCGCGCTGGGCGGCCTGCTGCTGCGCCCCGCGCGCTAAATCCCCCTGCCCACAATCCGTGAATCCGATCTGGCCGAAGCCCGGCCAAGGGACCAGTCCATGAGCAAGCAGAAACTGATCATCTTCGACACCACCATGCGCGACGGCGAGCAGAGCCCGGGCGCCTCCATGACGCGCGAGGAGAAGCTGCGCATCGCGCGGGCGCTGGAGCGCATGCGCGTGGACGTGATCGAGGCGGGCTTCCCGGCGTCGTCCAACGGCGACTTCGAGGCCGTGCGGGCGATCGCCAACGCGGTGAAGGACTCGACGGTCTGCGGCCTGTGCCGGGCGAACGACCGCGACATCCAGCGCGGCATCGACGCGCTGCGGGGCGCCGCGTCCTGGCGCATCCACACCTTCATCGCCACGAGCCCGCTGCACATGGAGAAGAAGCTGCGCATGACGCCCGAGCAGGTGCTGGAGCAGGCGCGCCTGGCGGTGCGCTTCGCCCGCAACGCCTGCCCCGACGTCGAGTTCTCGCCCGAGGACGGCTCGCGCTCCGAGCTCGATTTCCTGTGCCGGGTGCTCGAGGCCGCGATCCGCGAGGGGGCCACCACCATCAACATTCCCGACACCGTGGGCTATGCCGTCCCGCAGCAGTTCGGGGAATTCATCCGGACGATCCGCGAGAGGGTTCCGAACTCCGACAAGGCCGTCTGGAGCGTGCACTGCCACAACGACCTGGGCATGGCGGTGGCCAATTCGCTCGCCGCCGTGCACCTCGGCGGCGCGCGGCAGGTCGAATGCACCATCAACGGGCTGGGCGAGCGCGCCGGCAACACCTCGCTCGAGGAGATCGTGATGGCGGTGCGCACGCGCAGCGACTTCTTCGACCTCGAGACCGGCATCGACACCACGCACATCGTGCCCACCTCGCGCCTGGTGTCGCAGATCACCGGCTTCGTGGTGCAGCCGAACAAGGCGGTGGTCGGGGCCAACGCCTTCGCGCACGCCTCGGGCATCCACCAGGACGGCGTGCTGAAGGCACGCAACACCTACGAGATCATGCGCGCCGAGGACGTGGGCTGGAGCACCAACAAGATCGTGCTCGGCAAGCTCTCGGGGCGCAACGCCTTCAAGCA
>DATLGR010000396.1:0-3423 GCA_035540415.1 Burkholderiales bacterium
CACGCCGCGTGCGCCGAAGAGCGTCTTGAAGATGGCAAGAAACGCCTGCAGGGGCGCCTCGGCGGTATCGCTCAGGCTGATGCCGTAGAGATCCAGGTGGCGGGCGCCCGCGATGCGCCCGAGGGCGAAGTCCTCCGCGGGGCGCACGTCGAGGAGCAGGACTTCGCCGGCGTGCGCCTGAAGCTCCCGCGCGCTCACGAGGAAGCGCCGGTCCGGAAAATCGTCGATCGCCATGGAGAGGCCTCCATTCTAAGTAGAATCGGCTTCCGTGCCCCGCAGAACCCACACCGCGAACCGCCTGCTCGCGTTCACGCAGCGCGCGCTGCTGGCCGCGGCGCTGTGGTGGGTGATCGCCGAGGGCGAAGGCTGGCTGTTCGGCGTGCCGCTCATCGCCGCGGCCGCCGCGGCGAGCGTGGCGCTGCAGGGCGCGCGCGTGTGGCGCCTGCGGCCGGTGGCGGCGCTGCGCATGGCGCTGTGGTTCCTCGGCCGCTCGCTGGTGGCCGGCGTCGACATCGCGCTGCGCGCGCTGCGCCCGCGCCTGCCCATCGCGCCGGGCACCATCACCGTGACCACGCGCCTCACCGACCCCGCGGCGCGCGTGCTCTTCGCCGACGCGCTCTCGCTCGTGCCCGGCACGCTCAGCACTTCGCTCTCGGGCGCCGAGCTGCGGCTGCACCTGATCGATCGCGCCATGCCGGTCGAGCGCGACCTGCGCGCGCTCGAGGCGCACATCGCCGCGCTCTTCGGCGAGACGCTCTGATGCAGGCGCTCGCCCTCGGCCTCGCGTTGTTCCTGGTGCTGACCCTCGCCCTGGGCCTGGTCCGCGTGGTGCGCGGCCCGACGCACGCGGACAGCATGCTCGCCGCGCAGCTCTTCGGCACCACCGGCGTGGGCATCCTGCTCCTGCTGGCGGAGGCGATGGCGATGCCGGCGCTGCGCGATGCCGCGCTGGTGCTCGCGCTGCTCGCGGTGCTGGCGGTGGTTGCCTTCGTGCGCCGGGACACCCCATGACGCTGCTCGACGCGGCGAGCGCCGCGCTCCTGTGCGCGGGCGCGCTCTTCTTCCTCGCCGGCACGGTGGGACTGCTGCGCTTTCCGGACGTGCATTCGCGGCTGCACGCCCTCACCAAGGTCGACAACCTCGGGCTGGGCCTTCTCGTCGCGGGCCTCGCGCTGCAGGCGGACTCCGCGCCGGTGGTGGCCAAGCTGGTCCTCGTGTGGCTGCTCGCGCTCGCCGCCGCGGCCACCGCCGCGTTCCTCGTGGCAAGCCACGCGCGCCGCGGCGAGGAGTAGTGGCGCCGGCGCTCGACTTCCTCATCGCCGCGGTCCTCGTGTGGATCGCCTGGCGGGCGCTCTCCGCCGAGGACCTGTACCGGGCCGTGGTGCTGTTCATCGCCTTCGGTCTCACCATGACGCTCGCCTGGGTGCGCCTGGACGCGCCCGACGTGGCGCTTGCCGAGGCGGCGATCGGCGCCGGGATCACGGGAGCGCTGCTGCTCGATGCGCTCGGCCACCTGCGGCGGCCGCGATGATCCTGGCGCTCGGCGCCGCGGCGCTCGCGGCCATCCTGGTCTGGGCGATCCTGAACGCGCCGCCGCCCGACGTGTACCTGCGCGAGCAGGTGCTGCGCGAAGCGGCGGTCACCGGCGCGGCGCACCCGGTCACCGCCGTGCTGCTCGGGTTCCGCGCCTGGGACACCCTGCTCGAGATCGCGGTGCTGCTGCTCGCCATCCTCGGCGCCGCCGCGGCGGCGGGCGGGGAGCCGCGGCGGCCGGCGCCGCCGCCGCACGACCCGGTGCTGAGCGCGCTCGTCAACGCGCTGGTCCCGGTCATGATCCTCGTCGCCGGCTACCTCCTGTGGGCCGGCACCAAGCAGCCCGGCGGCGCGTTCCAGGCCGGCGCCGTGCTCGCCGCCGCCGGGGTGCTCCTCGGCCTCGCGGGCGCGCTGCCCGCGCTCGACCCGGAGCGCCCGGCGCTGCGCCTGTGGCTGGCGGGCGGGCTCGCGCTGTTCCTTGCCGTGTTCCTCGCCGGCGCGCTCGCCGGGGCGCTGCTCGCCGTGGAAGCGGCCCTGACGCTGTCGATCGCGGCGACCCTGGTCGCGCTCTTCGCGAGCGCCCGCCAGTGAGCACGCCGCTCGTCTACGCGCTCGCCGGCGCGGCGCTCTTCGCGATCGGGTTCTATGCGCTGGTGGCCCGCGCGCACCTGCTGCGCAAGGTCCTCGCCGTGAACGTGATGACGAGCGGCGCGTTCTTCGTCCTCGTCGGCCTGGCGCAGCGCGCCGGCCCGCCCGACCCGGTGCCGCACGCGCTGGTGCTCACCGGCATCGTCATCGCGGTGAGCGCCACCGCGCTCGCCCTGGTGCTGCTGCGCCGCTACTACGACGCCTCCGGCGCCACGACCCTCGAGGAGGACGCCGGGCCGTGATCTGGCTGGTGGCCGTGCCGCTCACCCTCGGCGTGGCCGCCGCGCTCCTCGGCCCGCGCCTCGCGCCGCGCCTGGCGCTGCCCGGCATCGTGGCGACGCTCGCGGTCACCGCCGCCGGAGTCGGGCGCATCGCCCGCGACGGTCCACAGCGCGAAGCGCTCGGCGGCTTCGCCGCGCCGCTCGGCATCGAGCTCTACGGCGACGGGCTTGCGGCGCTCATGGTCGGCACCACCGCCCTGGTGGCCGCGCTCGTGGCCCTGTATGCGCGCAGCTACCTCCCGCTCGCCGAGGCGGGCGGGCGCTTCTGGGCGCTGAGCTGGCTCCTGTGGGCGTCGATGAACGCGCTGTACCTCTCCGCGGACCTGTTCAACCTCTACGTCACGCTCGAGCTCCTCGCCTTGTCCTCGATCGGGCTCATCGGCCTGCGCGGCGGCGCGGTGGCCCTCGCCGCCGCGCTGCGCTACCTGCTCGCGGCGCTGCTCGGCTCGGCCGCGTATCTCCTCGGCGTGGCGCTGCTCTACGGCGCCTACGGCACGCTGTCGCTCGCCGAGCTCGCGGTCTCGCTGCAGCCCGGCCCCTACGCGAGCCTCGTCGTCGCCCTCGTGATCACCGGCCTTGCGCTGAAGACGGCGCTGTTCCCGCTGCACTTCTGGCTGCCGCCCGCGCACGGCGCGGCGCTCACGCCGGTAAGCGCGCTGCTCTCCGGGCTCGTGGTCATGGCTTCCTTCTACCTGGTGCTGCGGCTGTGGTTCGACGTCTTCGGCGCCGCCGCCGGCCCGGCCGCCGGGCAGGCGCTCGGCGCGCTGGGCGCGGCCGCGATCGTCTGGGGCGCGCTGGCCGCGCTGCGCCAGCGCCGGCTCAAGATGCTGGTCGCCTACTCCACGGTGGCGCAGGTGGGCTATTTCTTCCTGCTCTTCCCCATGGCGAGCGCCGCCGCGCCCGACGCGGCGCTCGCCGCCTGGACCGGCGGCACGCTCTATGCCGTGTCGCCGGTCCAGGC